>JBFJNB010000217.1:0-5261 GCA_041633655.1 Lysobacterales bacterium
CCCAGCAGATAGAGCTTCCAGGCGTCGGCCGCGACCAGCAGGACGTCGACGAAGTTCTGATCGGTAACCCGGTCGGCGAACAGGGTCATCGAGCCGGCGGACTGCTCGAACAGCGCCCAGAACACGATCGTGGACAGGATCAGCACCATCAGCACGATCATCCGGTGCGCGTCCTCTTTGGTTCCCTTGGCGAACGCATAGGCGATCAGCGCGACCCCGGCGATCACCAGCATCACGTATTGGGCGGTGTGGACCACCGGCTCGTACTGGACCAGCCACCAGATCAGCGCCAGCGCGGCGATTCCGCCGAGGTAGATCAGCGTCTCACGGCTGATCGGCCCGAACACTTTCTCGCGCAGGATTTCGGGATCGCGCGGGTCGGCGTGGCCGTACAGGTATTTCTGCCCGTACAGGAACGTGATCAGGCCGATGATCATGCCGATGCCGGCCAGCCCGAAGCCGTATTTCCAGCCGTAGGTCAGCCCCAGCCATCCGCACAAAAGCGTCGCGCTCCACGAGCCGATGTTGATGCCCATATAGAAAATCGTGAACCCGGAGTCCCGGCGATGATCGTCCGGCGCGTACAGCCTGCCGACGATGGTCGAGATGTTGGGCTTCAGGAAACCGACGCCCGCCACGATCAGCGCCAGCGCGAGGTAGAAGACCTTCAGCGCCGCGGTGTCCTGGACCACCACCGCTTGGGACAATACGGTGCCGGCGGCGTAGACGGTGCCGTCGGCCAGCGCCAGATCGCTCGTGAGCAGGGTCCCGGCCGCGTACGAGACCGCCTGGTGGCCCTCGACGGCCATCAGCACGTGTCCCAGCGACAGCAATATTCCGCCGAACACCACCGCCTTGCGCATGCCCAGATACCGGTCGGCCAGCAAGCCCCCGATCACCGGCAGCGCGTAGACCAGCCCGGCGTAGGCGCCGAGCACGTCGAGGCCTCCCTCGTCTGAGAACAGGTGGTACTTGGTCAGGTACAGCAGCAGCAGGTACTTCATCCCGTAGAATGAAAACCGCTCCCACAGCTCGGTGGCGAAGCACACGTACAACCCCTTCGGATGGCCGAGAAATTCGTGCTCCCGATCAACCAGATAGTCCTCCGGGGTGGTGGTAACGGCTTCGCTCATAACATTCTCCAAATCCCGTTTTCGCGCGGGCAAAAACGGATCAAATAAATTCGTAAGTCATTTCTCTCAGCGGCTCCTGCAGGAAATTCCCCTGGACGAAATTCACCCCGCACTGCCACAGGATCGACATGCTGGCGGCATCCTCGACGAACTCGGCCACCGTGATCTTGCCGACCGATTGGGCCTGCTGGGCCAGCTCCCTAACCTTGGCCTGGTGCTCCTCGTTTTTCGGCAGATCGTGCATGAAGGTGCGGTCGATCTTCAGGTAGTCCGCCGGCACGTGCTTCAAGATCTGGAACGAATTCAGCCCGCCGCCGAACTGCTCGATGGCAAACTTGCAGTGCAACTGGCGCAGCCCCTTCAGGAACTGCTTGGCCGGCTTCAGGTTGGTCATCAGCTTGCTTTCCGGCATCTCGAACACCAGCGAATCGCCGCTCAAGCGGTTGGCCTGCATCTGCTTGGCCAGCCACGGGAGCACGGTCGGGTCGGCCAGGGTCTCCGCCAGCACCTTGATGAAGAACGTCACCGGCCGGCCGCTGGCCTCGATCTGCTCGCGCAGCTTGACCATCGCGTGTTCGATCACCCAGCGATCGACCTGACCGGCCAGTTCGTGCTCGGCGATCACCGGCATGAACTCCTTGGGCGAGATCTCTTCGCCGTCCTTGGTCTTCAGGCGGAACATCACCTCGTAGGTCTGCCGTTCCTCGCCGTGGAGGCTGACGATGGGCTGGAATACCAGGGCCAGCCGATCGTTGTCGAGCGCGTCGCGCACCAGCGCCACCCAGCGCAAGTCGCTGTCGTCCTCGCCCGGTTTCTGGCGCACCGGATCGTGCACGTGCACCTGGTTGCCGCCGTCGGACTGCGCCTGGCGCGCGGCCGAGCTGGCCATCCCGAGGATGTCCTGGGCGTTGGAGACGCTCTCCAGCACGCTGGTCACTCCGATCGACGCGGTCAACGTGATCGACGTGCCGCCGACTTCCGAGATGTGGGCCTCCACCGCCTGGCACAGCTTCCTGCCCAGGGCCTCGGCGCCGCTCAGGTCGCGCACGCAGAGGATCGCAAACGTGTGGTCGCCGAAGCGGGCGGCGAGTTCCCCTTCGCCCAGCGCGTCGCGGATCAACCCGGCCAGATCGCTCAGGACCAGGTCGACTCCGGCCAGTCCGACCTGCTCCGAGGACTCCTTGAAATTGTCGATGTCGATGAACAGCACCGAATGTGCCTCGGCGCCCTGAACGATCCGGGCGATCGCGTCCTCGACCGCGCGCAGCAGGTGCTGGCGGTTGTAAAGCCCGGTGACCAGGTCCTGGGTGCGCAGGTCGCGCAGCTCCTTGGCCATTTCGGCATCCACCGAGCGGTCGCGCAGCACCACCTGGGTGCAGGGCTCGCCGTCGATGCTGGCCGGCGAGAACTCCATCAGGCTGTCCTTGGTGCCGCCGGTGGGCATCTTCAGCTTGACCTCGATCTGATCCGGCGGCGGCTCCCCCTTGCTCAGGCTCTTGAGCACCTTCTTGAGCTGCTCGGAGTCCTTGCTGGAGACCATGTCCAGGATCGGCAGGCCCTCGAGTTCCTCGAAATCGTCGTAGCTGAACAACTGAAGATAGGCCGGGTTGGCATAGACGTGCATGCCCTCGTGCACGTATGCGATTGCGTCGCGCGAGGAGTCCAGCAGCGAATGGCAGCGTTTTTCGGCCTCCCGGAGCGAGGTTTCGATGAACCGCAGCCGGCGCCGGTTGGCCAGGTTCGCAACCTCGCGCCTGACCACGCCGACCAAGTGATCGGTGTTGTCGCCCGCGGCCGCGTCGACCGCGCCGCGGCCTTGCAGCGACAGCAGCTTCTCCGGGGAATATTCGTCCGCGACCGCGATCACCGGCAGGTCCTTGCCGCTGCGGGTGACCGCGTCGGCGACCGCCTCCACGCTCAAATCCGGGTGGTCGGCGTTGATCAGCACGATGTCCAGCAGCTTGCGTTCCAGCGCGGCCTGCACTTCCTCGATGTTTTCGGCACTCGACGGGCGCGCGGCGATGCCGGCGTTGCGCAACGTGCTCAGCAGGTATTCGGCGTCTTCGAGCGACTTCTCGATAATCAGAAGTCGCAGCACATCGTCCGCCATCGGGCTTATTTCCTTCGAGGCCGTTGCCGCCGGCCCCCTTTCCGCCAGTGAATCGAGGTGCATTCTAACCGGATTTGGACCGCCAATGATCGCCCCCCGTTGCACGGCGCGCGGCGGTGTGGCAAGCAGCGTCTTGTTCGTTGTCGTTTCTGAGCCGCAGTTTACATGGTTGCCGGGGCACTTCCAGCCGGGGCGCGACTTCTGAGCGCGGTGCTTTCGCGGTATCATGCGCCACTTCGCGAGACATCCAGCGCGTTCGACAGTCAGCGAACTGCCCAACAGGACACCAGCGCCCCATCGAGCTGCCGGGGCAATCCAACGGAGTGAAACATGGCCAGCTACAGCACCAATGAGTTCAGGTCGGGCCTGAAGATCATGCTCGACAGCGATCCCTACGCGATCGTGGACAACGAGTTCGTCAAGCCGGGCAAGGGACAGGCGTTCAACCGGGTCAAGGTTCGCAACCTGAAGACCGGGCGGGTGATCGAGAAGACCTTCAAGTCCGGCGATACGGTCGAGGCCGCCGACGTGTTCGAGCAGCAGATGCAATACCTCTACAGCGACGGTCAGTTCTGGCACTTCATGGACCCCGGCACGTTCGAGCAACTGGCCGCCGACGAGAACGCGGTCGGTGACGGGGCCAAATGGCTCAAGGAGGGCGACGTGTGCGTGATCCGGCTGTGGAACGGCGCGCCGCTGTCGGTCGATCCTCCCAATTTCGTGGAGCTCAGGATCGTCGAAACCGATCCCGGCGTGCGCGGCGACACCTCCGGCGGCGGCACCAAACCGGCCACCTTGGAAACCGGCGCCGTGGTCAAGGTGCCGCTGTTCGTCAACGGCGACGAGGTGGTCAAGGTCGACACCCGCACGGGCGAGTACGTCTCCAGAGTCAAGTAGTGCAGCCGGCACCGGTCCAGGAGTGGCGGCCCACCTGCACTGCGGCTCATCGCCGCCTCCGGGCCGAGGTCAACCGGGCAATCCGCGAGTTCTTCTTCAAACGCGGGGTGCTCGAGGTCGAGACCCCTCTGGTGTCGCGCTGCGGCAATCCCGACCCGGCGATCGAAAGCCTGCGACTGGCCGGCGGCGGCTACTTGAGGACCTCGCCGGAGTTCGCCCACAAGCGCTTGCTGGCCGCCGGCGCCGGCCCGATCTACGAGCTCGGGCGGGTGTTTCGCGCCGGCGAGAGCGGAGCAGAGCACAACCCCGAGTTCACCTTGCTGGAGTGGTACCGGCCCGGCTTCGACCCGCACGCGCTGATGGCCGAAGTTGCCGATCTGGTCCGGTCGCTGTACCCCCCTGAGGCCGCCCCGGAGGTGGTTTCGACCCGCTACGCGGACGCGATCGAGAGCGCTTGCGGGATCGATCCACTGGCGGCGGCGGATTCCGAGCTCGAGGCGTGCGCGCGGCGGATCGCGAACCTGGACGGCCCGCTGGATCGCCGGCGCAGCCTCGACCTGCTGCTGGCGCTCGGTGCCGCGCCGGATTTTCCAGCCGGCCAAATCACCCAGATCTACGACTTCCCGGCCTGCCAGGCCGCGCTGGCGCGGATCTCCGAGGCGGACCCGCGGGTGGCGCACCGGTTCGAGGTGTTCGTGGGCCCGGTGGAACTGGCCAACGGCTACGACGAGCTGTGCGATGCAGGCGAACTCGAGGCGCGCTTTGTGGATGAGAATCGACGCCGGCGCGCTGCCGGCCAGGAACAGGTGGCGCCGGACGCGCGGCTGCTGGGGGCAACCCGCGCCGGGATCGGGCCCTGCGCCGGCGTGGCGCTCGGGGTGGACCGCCTGCTGATGGTGCTCGCGGGCGTGAGCGAGATCACGGCTGTCATCGAATTTCCGTGGGAGCGCGCGTGACGCAGGCCGTCGACCTGATCATCCGTCCCGGCTGGATCGTGCCGGTACGCCCGCGCGGCGCCGTGCTGGTCGACCACGAAGTCGTGATCGATCGCGGGCG
Source organism: Lysobacterales bacterium (assembly GCA_041633655.1). Taxonomy (GTDB): domain Bacteria; phylum Pseudomonadota; class Gammaproteobacteria; order Xanthomonadales; family SZUA-38; genus JBFGYD01. Next base: position 5,197 of record JBFJNB010000217.1, read on the forward strand.
CATCGTCGCGGTGGCAGAGCTCGACGGTGAGACGCGCTACCAAGCGCGCGAGGTGCGGGAGCTGC
>JBFJNB010000218.1:0-5256 GCA_041633655.1 Lysobacterales bacterium
CCTGGCCTGGCGCCGCGGCGAGCTGGACGCGGCGGAGCGGTGGTACCAGGCCGCGGAGCAGACCTTCGACGCGATCGGCAGCCGGCACAGCATCGCCAGCGTCTATGGCAATCGGGCCATTCTCGCCAGCGTTCGCGGACGATTCGACCAGGCGGAGGCTTTTTACGACAAGGCCATCAGGCGATACCGGGAACTGGCCGATGCGGAAAACGAATCCCGCGTGCTCAAGAACTTGGGGCTGATGCACATGGACCGCGGCCAGCTCGACCAGGCCCGGGAATACATCGAACGATCCTTGCAAATTCGCCAGCGGCTGGGGTTGGAGCGCGAGGCCGCGCTGGATCTGAACTCACTGGCCGAAATCGATACCCGGGTCGGCCGATGGTCCCAGGCTCTCGGTATCCAAACCAAGGCTCTCGAGGCCGCGCGCGCCGCCGGCGATCGAATCAACGAAGCTCAGGTCCTGGCCGACATCTGCCAGATCCACCGCCATTCGGGGGAACTGGATCAGGCCCGCGAAATCTGCGGACAGGCGCTGTTCGTGGCCCGCCAGGTCGGCAACCCGGACGCCGAGGCCGGGGTCCTGCTGGAGCAGGCGCGGGTCGAATTCGCGGCCTCGCGCCTGGAGCTGGCCACCGAACTCAACCAACAGGCGGCCGAGATTTTTGGGCGCATCGACTACGCCGACGGCCAAGCCGCGACCGCGCTGCTCAGCCTCGAGCTAGCCCTGGCGCAAAACCACAGCGCTGACCATGACGACCTGTTGATGGCCGCGAGACAGGCCCGCGAGGCGGTCGATAACAATCTTCATCGGGCGCGTTGGCTGCGCCTGCAGGCGCTGGTTCTAAGCGGTCGGGGCCAGCTCGAGGCGGCGCTCGATTCATGGCGTGAGGCCCTGCGGGTGATCGACGGCACCAACAATCCGCTGGCCCGGCTGAACCTCCACAGCGCCTTCGCCGAATGGGCCATGGTGCATTCCCTGAGCCCGCCAATCCTGGCGGCAAGCCTCGAGCTGATCGAGCAGAGTCCGCTCGAGACCGCGGCCGGTCAACGCGTTCTGGCGCGCTATTTTGCCACCGCGGGCGAGGCCGAAAAAAGCCGGCGAGCAGCGCACAGATGGCGCAAGCTCGCCGGCCAGGCCTGGGCGGCCGCCGATCAGGACTTGTTTCAGGTCACTGTCGGCGAGGCCGGCTGACTTCAGCTCGGGACGTGGTCGATCACCAGGGCGACCCGGCGATTGGCCTCCCCGGCCTCACCCCACCTCCCGGGTTCGACCAGCCGGTTCGAATCCTCGCCGTAGCTGACCGCGCGGACCCTGGCCGGGTCGAGCCCGGCGGCGATCAGGTGCTCGCGCGCGGCCTCGGCCCGCTTCAGACCGAGCTTGCGGTTGTACTCCGGCGAGCCGGCCGGATCGGTGAAACCCTCGACCGTGACCAGCACGTTCGGGTGGTGCACCCGGATGACCTCGGCGAAGCCGTCCAGCGCCACCTTGTCCTGGTCCCGCAGGGTCGCGTCGTCGTAGGCGAAGTGCGCCGTCATGTCGACCCTGAGGCGGCCGGCGAGCTGCGTGATGCGCGCGTTGTAGTCGGCGAACTGCGCCTGCAGGTCCTGGGTCAGCTCGGTGAACTGGACCTGCATGCGCTGGAGCTGGGCCTGGTTTTCGGCATCGGCCGCCCGCAGCCCGCTCACGGTGCTGTCGAACTCGTCCCGGGTGACGTACTGGCTGCAGCCGGCAAGCAGGGCCGAGCACAGCATCGAGGCCACCAGGGCGTTGCGCTTCGATACGTTCATGTCGTCGTCTCTCCAAGTTGTTGGGACCCGGCGATTGGTTAAATCTTAACCTACCAGACAGGACACTATCACACGGCCGCAGTTTGACAACGAGACCGCGTTGGTGGTTCGCGGTGGCCGCCGCTGGAGCCCCGGATCGCGATCGGTTAGGCTCGGCGGCAGGCACGGATCGACGCGAACTGGGAGGCTAAGTGGCGGCGATGAAGCAAGACGGGCTGCGTGCCATCTGCATGGCCCTGCCGGGCGCCACCGAACAGATCCAGTGGGGCGCGGACCGGGTGTTCAAGGTCGGCCGCAAGATGTTCGCCTGCTCCGGGACCGAACCGGACAGCCGCTATTCGTTCAAGGTCGACGACTTCCGCTTTCTCGAACTGACCGACCTCGACGGGATCGAGCCGGCGCCGTACCTGGCGCGGGCCAAGTGGGTGCAGATCGATCCGGCTCGCTGCCGCCTTCCCGACGAAGACCTCGAAGCCCTGGTCCGTCGGTCCTACGAGCTGGTGCACTCGAAGCTACCGAAAAAAATCCGCGACGCGATCGCCAACGACGACCGGTGAGCGCAAGCGGACCTCAGTAGCGGTACGAGAACTCGATCCCGGCCTGGCGCGGGGCGCTGGGCCAGGCGATGTCGGCCGGCAGGCCGATGAAGCGGGCGCCGAAGAACCACTCGATGTACTCCTCGTCGAACAGGTTGTCGACGAACAGCCGCGCCGACCAGCGCTCGTTCTCGAGCGCGACGCTCAGGTTGGTGAGGTCGTAGGCCGCCTGGGTATCGACGTTGTCCAGCGTCCAGTAGGTCTTGCCGCGGTGCTCGTAGTCCACGCGGCTGACCAGGTCCAGGTCACCGGCGACGGGCCGCCGGTGCTCTATCCCAAAGTTCAGCGACCAGACCGGGGCCCCGGGTACCCGGGCGCCGACGATCGCGCTGGCCGGCACCAGCACGCCCGGGATGTCCTGGTACTCGACGATCTCGCTGTCGGTAAAGCCCAGGCCCAGATTGACCCGCAGCGATTCGCTCGGCTGGGCCAGCAGCTCCAGCTCGCCCCCGCGGATCCGGCTCCTGGGCACGTTGATGTTGGCCTGGGTACCGGTCTGGTCGAACAGGAAGAACTGCTGGTCGGAGTAATCGATGTGGAACAGCGAGATCCCCCCACGCAGGCGACCGTCCAGGGCCAGAGCCTTGAAGCCCACTTCGTAGCTGATCAGCGACTCCTTGTCGAAGCCCGGCTGGAAGCGGCTGCCTGGAGCGAGGTTGTTGAAGCCGCCGGCGCGAAATCCCTTGCCGAGTGTCAAGTACCCGAGCAGGCCCTCGCGAAAATCGTAGGCCAGGCTGGCCTTGGGCTGCAGCTCGCGGAAGGTCTCGCGCCGGCCCTGGGTCAGGTCCTCGGGGGTTTCCACGTCGTAGCGGAAGGCCAGCGTCAGCTCCAGCGCGTCGGTCAGGTCGTAGCTCAGGTTGCCGAAAGCGGCTGAGTTTTCGAGCTTCAGGTCCTGCGCCGCGGGCGGCACCGGGGTGCCGAGGAAGGTCGTCGCCAGCGACCGGAACCGGTCCTGGCTGAAGAAGTGCAGGCCCGCCACCCAGCGCAGCGCGGTTTCCGCGGTCGAAGTCAGCCTCAGTTCCTGGGCGAAGGTCTCGGATCGGTCCACGACCACGATGTCGATCGCCTCGAACAGCGTCTGGTCGAGGTCCTGGTCGTTGCCGGAGTCGACGTCGGTATACGACGTGATCGAGGTCAGCGTCCCCCAGCCCAGGTCGTAGTCGAGCTTTGCCGAGCCCTCCCACGACCGGACGAAGGACTCGCCGATGCGGTTGGACTGGATCTCGAGAACCGGGTTGCCGAATCGGATCGGCGGCGCCGGCGGCGGCAGCGGCAGCACGCCCTCGCTGGCCGGCATGAAGTAGCCGGAACCGCCCTCCTGGTCCAGGTACTGGGCCCGGAGGTCCACCGACAGCCGGGCGCCGGGCTGAAACAGCAGCCGACCGCGGAACGACTCGGACTGTTTGAAATCCACCTTCCGGTCGTCGAGGTAAGCGTTCTCGAGCTGGCCGCCGCGGTCCTGGATCCGCACCGCGGCACGGTAGCGCAGCGCGTCGCCCGCCAGCGGGCCCGAGGCGCTGGCGGCGACCGTGAAGTCGTCGCCCTGGGCGGCGGACAGGCGCAGCCGGTACTCCGGTTCGCTGGTCGGTTCCCGGGTGGAGATCAGGATCGCACCGCCGATCGCGTTGCGCCCGTAAAGCGCGCCCTGGGGACCGCGCAGCACATCGATCGTCTCGATGTCGAACAGCTCCTGGGTGGTGAGCAGGTTGTTGGTCGCGCTGACGCCGTCGATCCGAAACGACACCGGCGGCTGTCCGGTGCCCCGGTTCTGGCGCACGCCGCGCACGACCAGCGTGCTGACACCGACCTCCTGATCGTCGGAAAACCGCAGATTCGGGGTCAGCGAGGCGACCCGGTTGATCCGCTCGATGCGGTGTCGTTCGATGTCGCCGAGCGTGAACGCGGTAATCGAGTCGGGCACGTCGGAGAGCTTCTCTGCCCGGTAGCGCGAGGTGACGACGACTTCCTCGATCACCGGTTCGGGATTGACCTCGGCCTGGGCCCGGCCATTGTCCCCGGCGACCATTGCCAGGGCCAAAGCCAGCCCTGCCGCGGTGCGCGCGCGGCGGAGTGGTTCAGTGACCAAAATCGTTCCTGCCCTTGGTTTGGATCGGGCGGAGTTTACGAATCGCGCCGCGGATCGTCCATCGTGTTCATTACCTAGTCCGGATATCCGGGCTAGCCCAGCGCCTCGCGGATCTCGGGGGCGGTATCGCGGACCCAGTCCAGCGCGCCGGCGAGATCGGCGATCAGGTCCTGGGCGCGCTCGATCCCGATCGACAGGCGCAACAGCGCATCCGAGATGCCGGCGCGGGCGCGCGCCTCCGGGCTCATCGCGGCGTGGGTCATCGTCGCCGGATGGGCGATCAGACTCTCGACGCCGCCTAAGGATTCGGCCAGCGAGAAGTGCTCCAGGCGGGTCAGGAATTCGGGCACCGCGCGCGCGCCGGCGGCGAGCTCGAAGGCGACCATCGCGCCGAAACCGGCCTGCTGGCGCCGCGCCACGACGTGCCCGGGATGCTCGCTCAGGCCCGGGTAGTGCACGCGCGCCACCGCCGGGTGGGCCTCGAGCGCCTCGACCACGGCGCCGGCGTTGGCCTCGTGCTGGGCAATCCGCGCGTGCAGGGTGCGCAGTCCCCGCAGGGTCAGGTAACTGTCGAACGGCGCGCCGGTCAGCCCCAGGCAGTTGGCCCACCAGGCCAACCGCTCGGTCAGCTCCGGGGTCTTCGCCACGACCGCGCCGCCGACCACGTCGCTGTGCCCGTTCAGGTACTTCGTGGTCGAATGCAGCACCAGGTCGGCGCCCAGCTCCAGCGGCCGCTGCAGCGCCGGCGACAGAAACGTATTGTCGACCAACACCCAGGCGCCG
>JBFJNB010000219.1:0-5249 GCA_041633655.1 Lysobacterales bacterium
CACCAACCTGACCGCGGTGGTGGCCAACGCGCTGCCGCCGGTGCGCCTCGGCGACGCCGAGCCCGAGAGTAGGTTCGATCCCGACGGCACCATCACCCTGGTGATCGATACCGGCAAAATCGGCGGCGCCATGGCGGGGGATCTGATCGGGGGACTGATCGCGCGCACTTATCCGGTGCGCCAGAACGAGACGCTGCGGAGCGATTCGGCCTCCGACTCGGTCACGGTCGCGCTGACCTATCAACTGGTCGGCAACGCGTTCTGCCAAAACCCACCGCCGCCGCCCCCGCCGGTTCCGGACAGCGGCCGGGTGCACGGCAGCGGCTTCCTGGAGGCCTTGCCGTTCGACGACGGCGACGCCAACGACACCGAGCACGTCAACTTCACGCTCGACGCACGGGTCGCCAACGGGGACTTGACCGGCAAGCTGAAGCTCCACGACTTCGAGATGGGGATCAAGATCGACGCCGACCAGATCACCGGTCTGGCCGCCGGCGGCGGCTCCTGCAACGGGGTGGCGAGCTCCATCGAGGGCGGCTTCGAGCTGACCGCCAGCGGCACCTTCAACGGTACGCCCGGCGCCCATTTCCGGGTCTGTGGCGAGGACAACGGTAACCCCGGCAAGGGCAACACCGCGCACGGACCCGACCGGTTCTACCTGGAGTGCCTCAGCGGCTGCAACTACGACACCGCGTCGCGCACGCCCGACGACGGGATCGACGGCGGCAACATCCACCTGCACGAGCCGATTGCCCCCGCTACCGCGGCAAGCACCGCCACTGGACCGCAGGTGATCGATCTGCAGCCGGCGCTGCTGACCGACGTCGTCGCCGGCCAGCCGGTGGTGCTGAGCGCGGTCGTCGAAGCGCCCGCCGGCGAGGCCGTCGGGGGCCTGCAGATGACGCTGCACCATCGTCGCGCCGACGGCAGCACGGGCGCCACGACGGCGACGGCCGACGCGCTCGGGATCGCGGTGTTCGTGGTCACGGCCCTGCCCGGGCAGACCACCTACTGGGTGGAAGCGGGCGAGCTGGACTCGAACCGGATCACCCTGACCGGAGGGCTGTGAGCATGGGCGGTAAGCGAACCTCGTGGCCCGCGATCGGGCTGATCGCCGGATTGGTATTTGCGGCGCTGCCGGCGGCAGCCGGCGGCGCGGTCGACGACGCGCTCGCCGCGGACGCCTGTGCCCTTTTGACCGACCGCGAGGTGAGCGAGGTCCAGGGCGCGGGCGTGCTCGACCGAATCGCCTCGACGCAGCAGAGCGCAACCCTGACCGTGCGCCAGTGCGTTTACCGCAGCGAAGACTTCACCCATTCGGTAAGCCTCACGCTGACCGTTCCGGTCGATGGGGGCGGCGGCGCTCGCGAGTACTGGCGCTCGCGGTTTCACCCCGCGGGCGGTCATACCGGCAAGGAGGATCCACCACGGCCGGTACCGGACTTGGGCGAGGAGGCGTTCTGGACCGGCGATGCCAGGGTCGGGGCGCTGTACGTGCTGGTCGACGACGGGTTTCTGCGCATCAGCGTCGGCGGCGTTCGCGACCAGCAAGACCGCGAGCGGCGTACGATCGCGCTGGCGACCCAGGCGCTTGCGCGCACCCCAGGCGGGTCGGCGAACGAGGCTCGTTTCCGCTGACTGAAAAGCTCCGTATCGGTCGTTGAAAGGGTAGGTAGCGGGTCAGGCGCGGCCGGAGGCGGTGACCAGCTTGCGGATCGTCGCGCGCAGCTCGGGGCCGAGCTGGGCCTCGGTCGCGCGCCATTGCCAGTTGTTGGCCGAGGTGCCGGGGGTGTTCATCCGGCCCTCCGAGCCCAGACCGAGAAAATCCTGCATCAGCGCGATGGCCAGCCGCGCCTTTGACCCGAAGCCGAGCCGGATCAGGTCGAGGTGGATGGTCGCGGCCTTGCCGCGGGTGTTCTTGAGCACTGCGCGCTGGGCGGCTTGGATCTCCCTGACGGTGCGCACGTCGCCGGGACCGCCCTCGAACCAGCCGCGCGCGGTGTCGTTGTCGTGGGTGCTGGTGTAGCAGACGCTCTCGGCGGGAATCGAGTTGGGGTCGAACTCGGGGTCGCCGGCCAGGAACTGCAGCACCTTCATGCCCGGAAACCGCTGCCGATCGCGCAGCTCGTCGACCGCCCTGTTGGGCTCGCCCAGGTCCTCGGCGATGATCGGCAGGCTGCCCAACCCGGCCCGCAGCGCCTCGAAGAACGCATCCCCGGGCCCGTCCTCCCAGGCCCCTTCACGTGCCGACTTGGCGTCCTTCGGGATCGCCCAGTAGTCGTTGAACGCGCGGAAGTGATCGATCCGGACCAGGTCCATCAGGCTCATCGCGTGGCGAACCCGGTCGATCCACCAGCGGTAGCCGTGGGCCGCGTGGTAGGCCCAGTCGTACAGCGGATTGCCCCAGAGTTGACCATCCTCGCTGTAATAGTCCGGTGGCACTCCGGCGACCTTGTTCGGACGCCCGTCCACGTCGATGCGCAAAAGCTCGTTGTGGCCCCAGGCATCGGCCGAATCGAACGCGATGTAGATCGGCATGTCCCCGAACAACTGCACCCCGCGCTCGGCCGCGTGGGTTCGCAGCCGCTGCCACTGGTCGTAGAACAGAAACTGGATGATCTTGATCTCGGCGATCCGGTCGGCCGAGATCTCCTCGACGTAGGCCAGCGCCTCGGGGTCGCGGCGCACGAACGGCCGGTCCCACTCGGTCCACGCGCGGTGGCCGTGGCGATACTTCAGGATCCGGTACAGCGCGTAGTCGTTGAGCCAGCGCCGGCCGTGTTCGGCGACGAATGCCTCGCATTGGGCTTTCAAATCCTCCCCGGCGCGCTCTTCGAACCGGCGCGCGGCCAGGGCCAGCAACTGGCTCTTCAGCGGAATCAGCTCACCGTAGGCCACTCGATCGCGCGGCAGGGCCTTGAGGAGCTCGAGCTCGGACGGCTTCAGCAGGCCCAGCTCGACCAGGTCTCTCAAGTCGATCAACATTTCGTTGCCGGCGAACGTGGACAGGGACTGGTACGGCGAGTCGCCGTAACCGGTGGGGCCCAGCGGCAGGAACTGCCAGACGAGAAGGCCGGTTTCGGCCAGCAGGTCGACGAACTGGCGCGCCTGAACGCCGATTTCGCCGATGCCGTAATCGCCCGGCAGTGAACTCAAGTGCATGCACACGCCAGCTCGGCGCTTCGCCGGCAGCGCCGCGTAGGACTCCGGTGCGGAGGCGGGAAGGGGCGCGGGCTGGCTCTCGGTAGCAGCGTCGTTCATGATGCATCCAGAATGAACAAAGCCCGCGGGGCGGACACACGACTCCGGTCGCGCCGCCGGCTGGGCTCGTGGGGCAAACTAGCCAACCCGCCCGAGCGGAGCAATACGCTGCATACGTATTTATGCCTGAATACGTATGCAGCGCGTTGTATCAGACGCTTGAGCCGACTAGCCTGCACCCTTCGATCGAGTCGGTCATTCGTTGGATATTTTCATTATTATTCAATATATTATGAAAACTATTTCGAAACGATCTGCGCTCCTGCCACTGCTCTCGGCGGTGTTGTTGTTCGGCGGTTGGGAACCTGCGACGATCGCGGCCGATGATCCATACCAGCCCCAGCCCTACGTGAAGGTCGAGCACCCGCCCTGGAGCCGCAGCGCGGTCATCTACCAGATCAACACCCGGCAGTTCACCCCGCAGGGAACGTTCGCCGCGGCGCAAGAACAATTGCCGCGGCTGAAAAAGCTCGGGGCCGACATCCTGTGGCTGATGCCGATCCACGAAATCGGGGTCAAGGAGCGCAAGGGCACTCTGGGAAGCCCTTACTCGGTCAAGGACTACTACAGCGTCAACCCGGAATTCGGCACCCTGGACGACTTCCGCACCTTTGTCGACGCGGCCCACGAGCTGGGTCTTTACGTGATCCTGGACTGGGTCGCCAACCACACGGCCTGGGACAACGTGCTGGTCGAGCAACACCCGGAATGGTACGCGCGCGACTGGAAGGGCGAGTTTCACCCGACCCCGTGGTGGGACTGGTCCGACATCATCGAACTGGACTACCGCCAGCCCGGCTTGCGCCGCTACATGACCGCGGCGATGAAGTACTGGGTGGAGGAGATCGGCGTCGACGGTTACCGCTGCGACGTGGCCGGCTTCGTGCCGGTGGATTTCTGGAATCAGGTGCGGCGCGAATTGGATCGGGTCAAGCCCGTGTTCATGCTGGCCGAATGGGAATCGCGCGACCTGCACGCCGAAGCCTTCGACGCGACCTACGCCTGGTCCTGGAACGACTCGCTCCACCGGATCGCCAAAGGCGAGGCGGACGTGAATGCGCTGTTCATCTACTATTCGTGGGACTTGAAGGCCTATCCGCCGGGCGCGATGCGGATGACCTTCGTCGAAAACCACGACAAGAACTCGTGGGAGGGGAGCCAGTTCGAGCAGTTCGGCGACGCGCTGGAGGCCGCGATCGTGCTGTCGGTCGTCGGAACCGGCATCCCGCTGATCTACAACGGGCAGGAGGCCGGCAACGAGAAGCGCCTCGAATTCTTCGAGAAGGACCCGATCCAATGGCGTGAGCACCCGATCGGGGCGCTGTACGCGAAGCTCTTTGCGCTGAAGAAATCCAACAGCGCATTGGACAACGCCCCCTGGGGCGCGCCGATGATTCCGGTCACCAACTCAGCGCCCCGCGAGGTGCTGAGCTTCGTGCGCCAAAACGACGCCGACAAGATCGTCGCGGTGCTGAACTTCTCGGCCAAAGCGCAGCGGGTTCGCCTGAAGGAATCGCTGGTGCACGGCACATATACCGATTATTTCGACGGCAAGACCGTTACCCTGAGTCAGGATTCCGAGCTGGCGCTGGACCCCTGGGCCTACCGGGTGTTTGTGAGGAAGAAATGACATGAGCAGCGGACCAATCCCGAACCCCGGCACCGCCGGGACCCCGGCCAAGCCCAAGCCGCGCTTGAGTTTCTGGCAGATCTGGAACATGTGCTTCGGGTTCCTCGGGATCCAGTTCGGGTTCGCGCTGCAGAACGCCAACGTCAGCCGGATCTTTCAGACCCTGGGCGCGTCGATCGACGAACTGCCGATCCTGTGGGTGGCGGCGCCGCTGACCGGGCTTCTGGTGCAGCCGATCATCGGTCACATGAGCGACCACACCTGGGGCCGGCTGGGCCGGCGCCGTCCGTATTTCCTGGTCGGGGCGATCTTCGCGACCGCGGCGCTGTTCGTGATGCCGAACTCGCCGGCGCTGTGG
>JBFJNB010000220.1:0-5237 GCA_041633655.1 Lysobacterales bacterium
GGCGAGTAGGTCCAGTCGAGCAGCCGGGTGGTCAGCCCGTGGTGCTGGGCCAGGCTCAGCCAGTTCCAGATCGAGGATTCCTCGTGCATCTCCAGATGCGCGTATTTCTGAAACCCGCGCACGATGTGCGGCTCCAGCCGCGCGTACTCGCCGCCGAGTCGCATCAGGGTCGTGGCCAGGTCGTAGTCGCGGTCGGAGACGCCGCGGAACGCGAAATTGGAACGGTACCGTCCGAGCGACGGGTGCACTGGCTCGTCGAACAGCACCTCGTTGAGGTGGCCCCAGCTCTCGACCGTGATTTCGGGAATATCCTGCACGCGCTGCCTCTGCCGTCAGCAGAGCGCAGTATGCACCCTCAATCGACGGTTTTCAGCAGTTCCCCGTCGGTCGGCTCGCCGCGCGGATAGGCGCCGTTGATCAGCCTCAGGTTCTGCTCGGCGTAGGTCGAGACCGCCGAGCGGTGAGCCAGCGATTCGTAAGTGGTTCCCGGCTCGGCCCGCACCACCCTGAGCTTCGGCGGCTCGGCCAGGCTGCCATCGGTGGTCTTCATCCGGTCGAAGCTGAAGATCGTCGCGATGAAATCGCCGTCGGCGGCGATCCGTCCTAAGTCGTTGCGGCCGGTGCCGGCGAACACGTAGGCGCGCCGGACCCGGTTGTCCAGGATCGCCGCGACCCGTACCGGGCGCGGGCCGAACGGCCCCTCGTAGCGGTCGGCGGTGGCGATGTAGGCCTTCATCCCGGCGATCGTGGTCTCGCGACCGTCCTTGAGCCTGGGCAGTTCGAATTTCTTGCGGATCACGTCCTCGGCGGTCATCGTGCGCCCGGGCACGACCACGTAGACCTCCAGCGCGGCGTTGTTCTCGTCCGAGATCGCCTGCACCCGCGACGGCGAGCCGTCGACCCGCCAGTTGGTCGGGAACTTCATCTTGATCCCGAAGCGGGCGTTGTAGAAGTAGTTGTTGCGCACCGTGCCGGGGATCTTGGACGGGCCCCAGGGCAGCCCGTCGATCATTTCCAGGAATTTCTCCTCGTTGTCGGGGCGCGGCGTCTCGGGCACGAACTGCGCGGCCGCCTGGACCGCCTCGGCGAAGCGCTTGTCGTTGTCCGGGTGGGTCATGTAGATCCCGTGCGGCACCCGCGGCTCACGGTCCTCGGCGCGTGCGCGTTCGATCTCGAACAGCTCGCGCTTTTTCAGAAGCGCCACCGTCTCGGTGATCGCGTGCGGCGAGTACCCGGCCTTGGCCATGTACTTGGCGCCAAGCTCGTCGGCCTCCAGCTCCTGCTTGCGGCTGTAGCCCGAGATGATCGCGGTGCCGACCACGCCGGTGGCCTCGCCGGCGGCGGCGCGCGCCAGCGGCGACCCGGCCGCGACCATCGCCAGCAGCGAGCCCAGGCCCAGCAGCTTCTGCTCGGCGTCGCGCTTGACCGAGTGGCGCTCGGCCACGTGGCCAATCTCGTGCCCGAGTACGGCGGCGAGCTCGGCCTCGGAATTGAGGTGCGCCAGCATCCCGCGGGTGATGTAGATGTAGCCCCCGGGCAGCGCGAACGCGTTGACCACGTCGTCGTTGAGCACGGTGAAGTGGTACTCGAGGTTCGGCCGGTCGCTGAGCTTGGCCAGTTCCTGGCCGATCGCGCCGACGTACTCCTGCAGGTCCGGGTCGGGGTAGATGCCGATCTCGGCCAGGATGCGCGGGTGCAGCTTCTTGCCCAGCGCGATTTCGGCCTTTTCGCTCATCAGCGAAATCGCTGGTGCGTCGGTGGAAGCCGCCAGCGCCAGCGCGGCGGCGAGGAGAACAGGTGCTTTCATCATCATCGTTCAGTCTATGCCTTTTCCCCCGGCTTCGGTTTGCCACGGGCGCGCATTGTATTGCCGCCAGTAGCCGATCACGCGGCGCGAAAACGCCCGGGGCGATTCCACGTAACAGCGCCCGCCGAGGTCGAGCGCCGCGCGCGCGAGCTCGCGCCGTCTCAACATCAGACCATCGAGCAGGGCTTTTCGTTGCATCGGCGCGAGTTCGATCTCGTCGCCGAGCACGCTGGCCTGGAACACCGCGATGTCGTGATCCTCGCCCAGGGTCTCGGCCAGCTCGTGGAGGGCCTTCGCGTGCGCATCCAGGGTCCCGGGCCAGGCCGCGCTCAGGATCTGGACGTGATACCACAGGTACTTCACCCGCTTGCGCCAGTCGTGCAACTCGTGGGTCCCGGGCCGCGCGCGGGCGATCGCGAACTCGTCGCGGCCGCGCCGGTAGATCCGGGCCAGGCCCGCAGCCAGTACCTGTTCGCAGCGGTCGAACTCGGGCCAGGACGACACCGCCGCGGTCACCACCGCGAGGTCGTTGGCGACCCGGGAGCGCCGCTGCGAGGAGGCCAGGAACCCCTCGATCACCTCTCGGTGCTCGCGCTCCAGGCGGCGCTGCAGCGGGGTCAGGTCCTTTTTCCGGAGCTGTCCCTTGAAGCGGCTCTGCATCGCGCTCAGCAGTTTCTGCTTGACGAAGGCGTCGCGCAGGGTCGCCAGGCCGCGGTTGAAATCGCGCAGGTAGGGGTTGTCGCGCTGGTAGACGGTTTCGCTCAAGCCCGGGCGTCCAAGCCTGAGCACCGCGCGCACCTTCTTGACGTTCTTGCGGGTCTCGTGGATGTCTTTGTCCGGCTCCGTCATTCCCCCCATGCGCACCCGCGCGTCGTCCAGCAGCTCCAGCGCGATCCGCCTGAGCCCGGCCGCGACTGATTCGTCCCGGTGCAGGCTGAAGGCCACCTCAGCCCTCGATCGGCCCGATCCGCCAGATCTCGGAAGCGTACTGGTCCACCGTGCGGTCGGCCGAGAAGCGTCCCGAGCGGGCGCAGTTGATGATGCTCATGCGCTGCCAACCCTGGGAATCCCGGTACGCCTCGGCGGCGCGCTGCTGGGCCCGGCGGTAGCCATCGAAGTCGGCGGCCACGCACCACGGATCGGACGGTGACCGGATCGAACCGATCAGGTCGTCGTAGTGATCGCTCTTGCGCCCGCCGATCGAGCCCTGCTGGATCGCATCCAGCACCCGCTTCAGGTGCTCGTCGCGCTGAATGATCTCCTCCGGCACGTAGTTTTCACGCAGCTTGGCGACCTCCTCGGCGGTCAGGCCGAACTGGAAGAAGCACTCGGCGCCGACCGCGTCGAGGATCTCGATGTTGGCCCCGTCCAGGGTCCCGATCGTCAGCGCGCCGTTCATCATGAACTTCATGTTGCCGGTGCCGGAAGCCTCCTTGCCCGCGGTCGAGATCTGCTCGGACAGCTCCGCACCGGGGCAGATCACCTCCATCGCCGACACGTTGTAGTTGGGCACGAACGCGACCGCCAGCAGTTCGCGGGCGCGCTTGTCACCGTTGACCCGCTTGGCGATCTGGACCGCCAGCCGGATGATCCGCTTGGCGCGGTGGTAGCCGGCGGCTGCCTTGCCGCCGATCAGGATGCAGCGCGGGGTCATGCCGTCGGTGTCGCCGTCGAGGATCCGCTGGTAAAGGTGCACCGCGTGCAGAAGGTTCAGCATCTGGCGCTTGTATTCGTGGATCCGCTTCACATGCGCGTCGAACAGCGCCTCCGGCGGAAACACCACGTCGCAGCGCTCGGCAACCAGCGCCGCCAGCCGCTGCTTGTTGACCTGCTTGACTTCGCGCCAGCGCTCGCGGAAGCCCGCGTCGTCGGCCAGCGGCACGAGCTTCTCGAGCTGCGCCAGGTCGGTCACCCAGCGATCGCCGATCGCCTCGGTGATCAGCCCGGAGAGCCCGGGATTGCAGTGGGCCAGCCAGCGGCGCTGGGTCACGCCGTTGGTCTTGTTGGTGAATTTCAGCGGCCACAGCTCGTAGAAATCCTTCAGCAGGTGCTCTCGGATCAGCCGCGTGTGCAGCTCGGCCACCCCGTTGACCGAGTGGCTGCCGACCATCGCCAGGTGGCTCATGCGCACCCGCGGGCTCGGGTTCTGCTCGATCACCGCGAGCCGCTCCAGGCGATGGCCCTCGCCCGGAAACAGGCGTTCGATCTGCTCGCCGAAGCGGCGGTCGATCTCGACGATGATGTCGCGCAGCCGCGGCAGCAGGTGATCCACCATCTCCATCGGCCAGGTCTCCAGCGCCTCCGGCAACAGCGTGTGGTTGGTGTAGGCAAAGCATTCCTCGGTGATCGCCCAGGCCTGATCCCAGCCCAGCCGGTGCTCGTCCAGCAGCAGACGCATCAGTTCCGGGATCGCCAGCACCGGGTGGGTGTCGTTGAGCTGGAAACAGTGGCGGGCCGCGAAGTCGTCGAACGCCGCGCCGTGTTGCTCGACCCAGGTTCTGAGCACGTCCTGAAGGCTGGCCGAGACCAGGAAGTACTGCTGGCGCAGGCGCAGCTCCTTGCCCCGCTGGTGGCTGTCGTCCGGATACAGCACCTGGCTGATCGCCTCGGCGTGAATCCGGGAGGCCGATGCCTTGTCGTGCTTGCCGGCGTTGAAAGCCTTGAGATCGAAGTCCAAGAGCGGCTGCGCCGACCACAGGCGCAGGGTGTTGACGTGGCCGTTGCGATAACCCGGGATCGGGGTGTCGTACGGGACCGCGACGATCTCCTCGGTGTCGACCAGGCGCGCCCGCAGGGACCCGTCCGGCTCGCTGTCGAACTCGGTGCGGCCGCCGAAGTGCACCCGGACCGCACGGTCCGGGCGCCGGATCTCCCACGGATTACCCTCGGCCAGCCACGACTCCGGGTACTCGGCCTGGTCGCCGTGCTCGATCGTCTGGCGGAACAGGCCACGTTCGTAGCGGATGCCGTAGCCGTCCAGCGGCAGGCGCAGGGTGGCCGCCGAGTCCAGAAAACAGGCCGCCAGGCGCCCGAGGCCGCCATTGCCGAGCGCCGCGTCGGGCTCCTCGGCCTCGAGTTCGCCCAGTTTCGTTCCCAGCGCCGCGAGCGCCTGCTCGGCCTCTACCCGCGCATCCAGATTCAGCAGCGCGTTGCCGAGGGTGCGCCCCATCAGGAACTCGAGCGAGATGTAGTACGCGCGCCGGCGCCCGGACGCGGCGATCCGCTCCCGGGTGTTCAGCCAGGGCCCGGCCAGCCGGGCCATCACGGCCTCGGCCAGCGCGTGGTAGAGCTCGTTGCGGGGTGCGCGCTCCAGCGGCAGCGCGTAGCGGCGGCGCACGGTCTCGGCCACCTCCGCGAGCAGGGCCTGGTCGTCTCGGGTCTGGGTCGGGTCGAGGCTCATAGCGAATTCCGTCCTGGCCGGGGCGGCGCC
>JBFJNB010000221.1:0-5216 GCA_041633655.1 Lysobacterales bacterium
ATGCGCTGATCTTCAATGCCGGGCGGCTGGCGAGCCAGATCCGATACCGCCCCGACAGCTTCGAGCTGATCCTGGTCGGCCACCAGCACGCATTCGGGACCCAACGCGGGCGCCCGAGGCACCTGCGCGAGGTCCCGCTCGAGCTGACCCCGGGCTGGCGCGAGCGCCTGCACGCGCTGGGCGCGGACCAGCTCGAGCGCGAATTGGACGGCGCCCTGAGCAAAAGCCGCATCAAGGCCCTGCTGAAGCGCCGCGACCAGCTTCTCGACAGTTCGTAAAGCGGGCGACCATGACCAGACGGATCTTGACCATCGACGGCGGCGGGTTGCGCGGGGTGTTCGCGGCGGCCGTGATCGAGCAGATGGAACGGATCAACGGCAAGTCTGCGTGCGAGATCTTCGATTGTTTTTGTGGCACCAGTGCCGGCGCGCTGATCGCCGGTGGCCTGGCGGCCGGCCGCTCGGCGACCGAAATCAAGGAGCTGTTTCTGTCCTGGGGCCGGCGGATTAACCGCTTGAGAGGCGCCGGCGGCGACCCCGCGAAGCTCCAGCGCGAGTCGGTCCGCGTGCTCGACCAATTGCTCAAGGAGCGGTTGTTCGGACCCGAGCTGCGCCCGAGCGAGCTGCGCCGCTGGGTTGCGATGCCGGCGCGCAACATGGAGCTGGGCGAGGTCGTCTTTTTCGGCAATTTTCCGCTCGACCTGGACGATCCGTCGTCGTTCTGGGCCCCACGACCCGGGATCGATCGCGACGAGCCGATGTGGCGGATCGTGCGGCGCAGCGCCGCGCTGCCGCCGATGTTCCCGCCCGACGGCCCTTATCTGGACGGCGGCGTGTCGCCGTTCGCGAACCCCTGCTTCGCCGCCTGTGTCGGGGTCCAGCGCTGTCTCGGCTGGAACCCCTACCGCGAGGCGCTGTGCTTCTACTCCGTCGGCACCGGCTACCACCGGACCCGGGTCGCGGAGCCCGGCAAGCTGGAACCGGCCGCGCTCTATGACGCAATGGTCGGGGCGATGATGCAGGACATCAACTTTCTCCAGCACCAGGTCATGAAACACTATCAGGCCGACGAAACGGTCCGCTACCGGCGCTACAACCTGAGTTTCGATGCCGCCGGCTTTGAAGAGTTCGGGCTTACTGTGCCGAGCGACGAGGAACTGAGGGAACTCGCCCAAACCGCCAGCCCGCTGCTTGAGCGACTGGCCGCGCTTGGCACCGCGATCGGTCAGCAGTCGGTCATGAAAAGCGACTTCCGCGATCGTCCGCCGGCGCCGGACCGGCGCTCCGGCGCGGACCGGCGCGGCGGCGCGGAGCGGCGCACGACGCGCCGCCAGACGATCCCGGATCAGCGCTCGTCAGCCCCGCGCCGGCGGCACCAGCGTCGGGCCCACGCGATGGAGCCGTTACCGTCCGACCCGCGCGCGGCGGCGGCGATGCTCAGCGCTCGTCGACGAAACAGAAAGGCTCGCGATTGATCCGGTCCCAGTCCTTCCTCAGGCGAGCGCTCAGCTCGCTGCCGGCCTCGGTGGTCCGCTTCAGTAGGTTGTAGAGGATCGTCGCCTGCCCGGCGGCCACCAGCACCTGCAGGTCGTTGCGGCCGCTCAGGATCGGGGCAGCGTCCTCGCCCAATTCGTCGATCCAGATCTTGGTGCGCATGTTCGCCGCTTTCTTGACCACGGTGCGAAGATCCTTGCCAACGTCTTGTTCCGGCGGTTCCAGCAGGGTGAAGATCTCGTTAGCGACGATTTTGTCGCTCAGCGCCCGGATACCCTCAACCTTCTCGTATTCGAGTTGGCGGATACGAGTCATGAAAAAACGGCTCACCAGCATCGACAGAGACGAGGCGCGGACCGCAATCAGGTCCCACACGTTGCCGACAGTCAGGTCCTTGATCAGCGACCAGTACGACCGGTCCCGGGCCCGGATGACCTTCTCGAGCTTGGCGTGGATCCAGGGCCGCATGCCGGTGAGCGCGAGGAACAGCAGCAGCGCCACCAGACCGGGGATCAGGGAGGTGAGGATGTCGACGATCATGGTCCAGAGGCCCCGCCCCGGGGGACCCAGAAAGTCGGTCAGGTTGACGAGCGCGCTCAGCAGCAAGGCGGCGCTGAGCACCCAGCCCACGATCCGCACCCGGGCAATCGTCAGGCGCCGAACACCCGGTTTTCCCCGGCTCGGAACGCAGCTTTCGGGATCGGGACGGTACATCGGGTCGCGCCGCACCGGGACGTCCGAGATGATGTACAGCCCGAGCCGGTGATGCTCGACACCCCTCTCGTACTGGTCGATGACCTGGTCGATCCAGTCGTTGTACTCCTCCGACCGCGTGGACGGCTCTTGATCCTCGAGCCGCGCGTGCTCGTGTTCGTGCCTCTTGTGCGCCCGCGTGAGGGCCAGCAGCACGCTCGATATGGTCTGATTGTCGTAAATGCCGCCGTCGACGATCGCGATCCGCTCGTCCCCGTATTTCGCGACCAGGTAGCGGGTGACCCGATCGCAGGTCGGGCGTCTGATCACGCGCTTGCGGTCCCACTCATCGTCCGGCCAGTGATAATCATCCGGGAACTGCATCGGCTCCATGCCGCCGGGAATGCACGCCGAGGACACCATCACGTCCGACATCTTGAGCTGCTTCGCGTATTCGTGCTCGAGGTATACGTTGCTGTTACCGACCTTCAGATCCGGATCGCACCGGCTGTGCTGGAAACGGAACGCGACGCCGGTCTTTAGTTCGACCGCGTTGAACATCACTTCCTCGAGATGGATCTTGGGTTCTTCCCAAAAAATCCCGAACGTGGGATCACCGAAGTACTTCTCGAAGTAGTCCTTGCGGAACACCTCGGCCCAGCCGGTGGCCAGATCGCGCCGCAGCGAGGCCACGACCGGCTTGGGCGCCGACAGGTTGGCGAAGATCTCCTCCATCGTGTTGACGTTGCTCACAAACGTGGAGAGATCCTGATAGAACCGCTCGAACGAGAATCCCTTCTTCTTGGCGAGCGCGTAGCCGGTCGCGACGATGGAGCCGCCCGATACCGACGCCAGGATCGTGACCCGCTCGAGCCAGCCGATCCGGTTCAGGTAGTCCATGGTTCCCAGGTGGAAGCCCAGCGCGCGGATGCCGCCGCCGGATAAGGAAAGCGCAATCTCTTCGGAGTCTCGCAGCATGAATCATCCCCTCTGTTGGCGGCACACCCGCGCTCAGCGCGCGACCCGTACGTTCCAGACCAGGCCCAGCAGCCGGAACAGCGCGATCAGGTAATAGAAGACGTCGATCTCCCACCAGGCCTCGCCGGCGCGGGCCGAGCGCGGGTGGCGGTGATGGTTGTTGTGCCAGCCCTCGCCACAGGTCAGCAGCGCGATGAGAAAGTTGTTGGTGCTGGTATCGGCGGTGTCGTAGCGGCGCGAGCCGTACTTGTGACAGAAGTAGTTGACCAGCGCGGTCTGGTGGATCAGGACCACCGTCGGCAGGCACGCACCGACCCCGAGCATCGTGATGCCCCCGGCGGCGTAGGCCGCCACGGCCAGCATCAGCCCCGGGACCATCGAGAAGCGGCTCAGCGCCCGCAGTTCCGGATAGCGCATCCAGTCGCGGGCGTGGCGCCGGGTCTGGGCTTCGCTGTAGGCCGGCGCCAGAATGCTGCCGATCCAGCACTGCCAGATCCCGAGAACCGGCGCGTGGACGTCCCGCTCGGTGTCGGCGAAACGGTGGTGCAGGCGGTGCTTGCCAGCGAAGCGGATCGCATCCCCGAACGCCAGCGCGGCCATCAGCGCCAGCACGAACTGGAACACGCGGCTGGTTTCGAAGGACCGGTGGGCGAAATAACGATGCAGGCCGACGCCAACCCCGGCAAAAGCGAGCGGGTAGACCACCGCGAACACGGCCCAGTCGCGGGAGCCGGGCCCCTCGATCAACGCGAGGAGCACCACCGCGTGGAGCAGCCCCACCTGCAGCGGGACCTTCCAGCGCGGGGCGTGTTCGCCCATCGGAATCTCAGCCGGCATATTGCGCGATCCCGCCGCCGCTCGGTGCGCGCTTTCCCATCAGGTCCTCGGCGATCTTCTCGTTCAGCACCCCGCGGTCGTCGGTGATCCGGGTCGGCTCGAAATAGTGCCGCAGCGCGCGTGCCACCGGCAGGCGGGGTGTGTAAACGGCGTCCAGCACCTCGGTCGTGGACAGGTGGGTCCGTCTGGTGCTGCGCTGGAACACCGAGCCCGGGCTCAGCACTTTACTTGGCGCCAGGATCGCGGCCGCGCTCAGGTTGGCCAGCAGCCGCTGATCGAACTTGAGCGCCTTGCGATAACGCCGGTCGAAGCGCCACTGGTGAGCGATGAAGCGCTTTCGATAGCCGCCGAAGCGCTTGCCGTTTCGGACGAAATCGAGGACTTGTTCCAGCGGGTCGTCGGTCTCGAGGCTCAGGGTGGAGCCTTCCAGATCGCGCATGTGCGTGTTCGGTCGGATCCAGCCGTTGGCGACGCACTTTCTGAAAAACGGCGTTCCGGGAAACGGAATCGCCGTGAAGATGAAGTTGGGGGCTGGTATCTCGGGCGTGTCGCAGATGATCTCCAGCTCCCGGTGCATCGCCGCCAGCGTCTGGCTGGTCGGGTCGTAGACCAGTCCGTACTGGACCATGACCCCACCGTCGATCGCGCGGCGGATCAGATCGATCTGGTTGAAGCGGCTGTTCTGCTGCTTGTTCGCGTCCCTGAGCCAGACGTGATCGTCGAACGACTCGACCCCGACGAACACCGACAGGCAGCCGCTGTCGCGCGCAAAATCGATGTGTTCGTCTTCCCACAGAAACGTGTTCGTCACGAAGCCGGTCCAATATCTGAACTGCCCGGCGTCGCGACGGTCACGAAACAGGTCGATGCGCTCCCGGAAGCTCTCCGCGCTGGAGCCGAGGATCTGGTTGTCCGCGAACAGCACGATCGGTCGCTTGCCCAGGTTGTCCAGCTGCGCCCGAAGATACTCCAGCGGCGGTACCTCGTAGCGCCGCCCGACCCCGGTGAGGCTGCAAAAGCCGCAGCGGAAATTGCAGTTGCGCGAGGACTCGACGTAGCCGAACCGGTTCATCCAGTACGCGAGGTCGTAGCGCGGGTCGAATACCTCCGCCAGGTACTCCTCGCCGAACGCATCGGCCACGACCTCGCGGATCTGTTCCACGTCGCCCAGGCACGGGTAGTCGAAGAAGCGCCGCGAGTAGCTCGGCAGCGCGC
>JBFJNB010000222.1:0-5212 GCA_041633655.1 Lysobacterales bacterium
CACCTCGTGGCGGGTGCCGTCGAATTCGATGTAAGTAATCCTGGCCATTCGTTCGTCCAAAAGCAACGGCGCCTTGATCTGGGGGCGCGTCCCGGCGGTTTAAAGCCCCGGGTCATCGCAGGGCGCTAGAATACCCGCAGTCCACGTCGTTTTCAGGATCGGAGAGCCGCTTGTGCGGCCGCGCCGGGCCGCGGACGTGCCGATATCGGGATTCCGCATCCCCAAATGCGTAGAATCATCGGCTCGACGATTCCACCAAAGGAGCGACATGCGAATCAAAGGAAAGCACGTCGTCGTCACCGGCGGCGCCCACGGCATCGGGCGCGCTCTGTGCGAGAGGTTTCACGCCGAGGGCGCGGCCCACGTCTCGGTCGTGGACTTGGAACCCGGACCCGCGGCCGAGGTGGCCGAAGCGGTCTCCGGCAGCGCGCACGTGGCCGACGTGGGGCGCGAGGACCAGGTCGCCGCGGCGATCACCGAAGCCCAATCCGAGGGCGGGCCGATCGATCTTTTCTGCTCCAACGCCGGGGTCGGGTTTTCCGACGGTCCCGGCGGGACCGCGGCCTCGGCCCCGAACGAGATCTGGGACGCGTGCTGGCGGATCAACGTGATGGCTCACGTGTACGCGGCCCGCGCGCTGCTGCCGGCGATGATCGAGCGCGGCAGCGGCTACTTCCTGATCACCGCCTCGGCCGCGGGTCTGTTGAACCAGATCGGGGACGCGGCCTATTCGACCACCAAGCACGCGGCGATCGGCTACGCCGAGGCGCTGGCGATCACCCATGGCGACGACGGGATCAAGGTCTCGGTGCTGGCGCCCCAGGCGGTCGCGACGCGGCTGCTCGCCGCGGCCAGCGACGGCGATGAGATCAGCGGCTTCGGCGGCAACGACCTGGACGGGATCCTGAGCCCCGAGGAGGTCGCGAAGGCAACCGTGGCCGGGCTGGCCGAGGAGCGGTTCCTGATCCTGCCTCATCCGCAGGTGGCCAGGTACTTCGGGCACAAGGCCAGCGACTACGACCGCTGGCTCGCCGGGATGCGCCGGCTCAGGAAGCGGGTCACGTGAGCTTCGACTTCGCCGGCAGGATCGCGCTGGTCAACGGCGCCTCGCGCGGGATCGGCGCGGCGATCGCGAGCGCGCTGGGGGAGTGCGGCGCGCACGTGATCGCGACCAGCCGCAAGCTGGAATCGGTGGCGCCGGTGGCCGCGGCGATCGAGAAAGCCGGCGGCAGCGCCGAGGCGCTCGCCTGCCACGCCGGGCGCCTGGATCAGATCGACGCGCTGATGAAGACCATCGGCGAGCGCCATGGACGGCTCGATCTGCTGGTCAACAACGCCGCCACCAATCCGTACTACGGCCCGGCGGCCGAGGCCGAGGAGTGGGCGTTCGACAAGACCGTCGCGGTGAATCTCAAGGGCCCGTTGTTCCTCTGCTCCAAGGCGGTGCCGCTGATGCGCGCATCCGGCGGCGGCGCGATCGTCAACGTCGCCTCGATCGCGGCGCTGAGCCCGGCGCCGCTGCAGGGGATCTACGCGATGACCAAGGCCGCGCTGGTGAGTCTCACCCGCACCTTCGCCAAGGAACACGGCGCCGACGGGATCCGGGTCAACGCGATCCTGCCCGGCCTGATCGACACCCAGTTCGCCAGCGCGCTGACCGAGGATCCGCGGGTGAAAGCGATGATCGAGCACACCGCGGCGGGGCGCGTCGGGCAGCCCGAGGAAATGACCGGCGGGGTGCTGTACCTGCTGTCGGGCCGGGCCAGCTACACCACCGGCACCACCCTGGTCATGGACGGGGGCCTGAGCATCCTGTGAGCGCCAAGACCAAGGAACTGAACCCGACCATCCCGGTGCGCGAGGCGCTCGATTTCGAAGCGCTCGACGCCGACCTGAAGGCGCACATCGCGGGCCTTTCGGGCACCCCCGAGGTATCCCAGTTCGCCGGCGGCAATTCCAACCTGACCTACCGGCTGAAATACCCGGAACACGACCTGGTCGTGCGCCGCCCGCCGTTCGGCACCAAACCCAAGTCCGGCCACAGCATGCAGCGCGAGTTCCGGGTCATGAACGCGCTGAAGCCGGTCTACCCGGCGGTGCCGGAGACCTATTACTTCAGCGACGACGAAGCGGTGATCGGCGCCGAGTTCTACGTGATGGCGCGGGTGCCGGGACGGGTGATCAAGCACCGCCTGCCGCCGGAATGGGGCTTCGACGAGGCCGCCACCCGCCGCTTCTGCATCGCCTTCTGGGACAAGCTGATCGAGCTGCACCAGGTCGACGTGGAGGCCGCGGGATTGAGCGATTTCGGCAAGCCCGAGGGCTACATCGAGCGCCAGATCGAGGGCTGGAACCGACGTTACCAGCGCGCCCGGACGCCGGATGTCGACGCGTTCGAGGACGTCCAGCAATGGCTCGTCGAGCGGATGCCGAAAGGCTCGACCCGGGCCGCGGTGCTGCACGGCGACTTCCGCATCGACAACGCGCTGATCGACCCC
The DNA here is from genome assembly GCA_041633655.1 of Lysobacterales bacterium. Classification (GTDB taxonomy): domain Bacteria; phylum Pseudomonadota; class Gammaproteobacteria; order Xanthomonadales; family SZUA-38; genus JBFGYD01. The sequence continues at coordinate 2,499 of JBFJNB010000222.1, forward strand.
GAGGACCCGTTCGAGATCGTCGCGATCCTGGACTGGGAGATCTCCGCGCTCGGCGATCCGCTGATGGACTTGGGGAACGCGCTGGCCTACTGGGTCGAGGCCGGCGACCCGCCGGTGCTGAAAAGCCTGATGATGCAGCCCAGCGACGCCCCCGGCATGCTGACCCGCGCCGAAATCCTCGACTTATACTCCGAGCGCACCGGCCTGGACACCGGTGATTTCCTGTTCTACCGGGTCTACGGATACTTCAGAAACGCGGTGATCCTGCAGCAGATCTACTACCGCTACTATCACGGCCAGACCCAAGACGAACGCTTCGCCCGCTTCGGCCCGGCCGTCGCGGGCCTCGGCAACCACTGCCGCGCGCTGATCGGGCCGCGAGCTACCGCTTGAGGCCCTGCAGCTTGAGCCGGGCGGCTATGCCGGCGTGGTCGGACGGCCACAGGTCGCCCGCCGTGCGATCGGACTGCTCATCGCCGAGGGTCCCGGCCTGGACCGGGCCGAGATCGTCGTGGCCGACGAAAATGAAGTCGATGCGCCGGTCGTGGAGCGATCCGGGGTTGTCCAGGGTCTCCGCCTGGCAGCAGGTGAAGCCGGGCTCGAACGGACCCTGCCGCAGCATCCACGCGTCCTGGTAGCCGGCGTTGACCAGGTTCAGGTACACCGGGTCGCCGGGCTCGGCGTTGAAGTCGCCGACCAGGATCACCGGCAGGGTCTCGGCGGCCAGGGTCGCAATCAGCTCCTGGGCCTGGGCGCCCTGCACCAGCGGCCCGAACGCGCCGACCTCGAGGTGCGTGTTGACGAAGCGGTGGGTGCGCTTGGCCACCGTGGCATCGACCGCGACGAAACCGCGCTTGAACACGATCGGGATGCCGCCCAGGTTCAGCACCACCGCGACCGCGTAGTTGACCGCGATCGGGTTCGCGGTCTCAACCCCGGCCCGCGCCAGGATCACGTCGTGGTCGGTCAGGCGAATGTCGTCCAGGCCGGTCGGGGTGAGCATCGGCAGCTCGACGTCGGTATTCTCGACGATCCCGGCGATCTCGTAGTCCAGGCCGCGGTCGGCCAGCGCCAGCAGCAGGATCTCCAGGTAGTCGAACGCCACGGCGGTGGCCGGTGTCGGGTTGCCGAGCAAGAAATCTCCCGGCGACTGCAGCCGGATCAGCGAGACCTCCTGCAGGCCGATCAGGTCCGGCCGGGTGCGCGCGACCTCGTCGGCGATCGCCTCCGCCCGGGCCGCGAAGTCAGTGGCCTGGACGGTCTGGAAGATCGCCGCGATCTCGAGCGGGATCAGCGCCGGCGGCACGGTGAAGACGCGGAAGATATCCGCGCCGACGTACAGATTCTGGGTCATCGCGACGACCTTGCCGGCGTCGGCCGGAAAGGGCTCCTTGGACAGCGCCGGGAACGACGCCAGCAGCGCCGCGACGACGATCGCGGACCGGAAAAGGTTGCTCATGAGTGGACCCTCCTGTGGACCGTCCGATTCTAGCAGGCCCGATGCCGCGCCGACTGATTCCCGTCAATCCCCCGGACCGCGTCCTGTTAGACTCTGGGCGCCATGATCGGAAACCGACTCAACGAGCTGGAGCAGCGCTACCTGTGGGATAAGGACTACCGCGGCGCGCCGTGGTGGCAGCGCTGGCTGGTGGGGGGCGCGCGCACGACGATCCTCCTGGTCAGGGATTTCTTCGACGGCGACCTCAACCTGCGGGCGATGAGCCTGGTGTACACGACGCTTTTGTCGCTGGTACCGCTGTTGGCGCTGAGCTTCTCGATCCTGAAGGGATTCGGGGTCCAGAACCAGCTCGACGACACCCTGCGCTCGTACCTGGCGCCGCTGGGCGACGAGCAGGCGAGCCAGATCACCGACAACGTGATCGGTTTCGTCGACAACATGAACGTGCGCGTGCTGGGCGCGGTCGGCCTGGTGTTCCTGGTCTACACCGTGATCTCGCTGATGCAGAAGATCGAGGATGCGTTCAACCGGGCCTGGCGCATTCCCGAGCAGCGCTCGTTCGGGGAGCGCTTCACGACCTTCGTGTCGGCGCTGACGGTGGGACCGATCCTGATCTTCGCCGCGCTCGCGATCACCGGCTCGGTGATGAACACGGCGGTCATGGACCAGCTCCATTCGTTCGCGGTTCTCGGCAGCGTGATCGACGCCGGGCTGCGGCTGGTGCCGTTCGTGCTGGTCATCGCGGCGTTCACGTTCCTTTATTCGTTCATCCCGAACACGCGGGTGAAGTTCCCGGCCGCGCTGACCGGCGGCGTGATCGCCGGGATCCTGTGGGAGGCGCTGAGCTTCGGTTTCGCCTCGTTCGCCGCCGGCGCGTCCAAGTACCAGGCGGTCTACGCGACCTTCGCCTCGGCGATCCTGTTCATGATCTGGCTGTACCTGAACTGGCTGATCCTGCTGGTCGGCGCCAGCGTGGCGTTCTACCGCCAGCACCCCGAGGTGGTGTACATGGGCAAGCGCGAGATCCACCTGTCGCACGCGCTGATCGAGCGCTACGCGCTGGCCCTGATGGCGCGGATCGGGCGGCGCTTCTATGCCGGCGAGCCGTCGCCCACGCTGGCCGAACTGGCGACCGAGTGCCGCGTCCCGGGCCACGCGCTGGAGCGGGTGCTGGGACGCCTGGAGGGCATCGGGGTGCTGGCGCGCACCGACGACGAGCCGCACCGCTACGTGCCGAGCGTGCCGCTGGAGACCA
>JBFJNB010000223.1:0-5201 GCA_041633655.1 Lysobacterales bacterium
CGACGCACCACATGCCGCAGTGGTCGTGGATCAGGGTGCCCTGGCCCGGGCCCCAGGTCATCGCGACCACGGTGTAGCCGTGGTTCGGGCTGTGGTAGAGCTCGCGGCGGGCGTAATGGTCCTCGCAGGTCTCGTACACGCAGTCCGGGAGTTTCACGTCGGGGCAGCGGATCAGCCGGCACAGGCCCGCGCGCAGCGCCTTGGTGATCTTGTCGGGCGACCCTTGCGCGACCGCGCCGTCGACAGTCGCGATGAACTGATCGAACCCGCAGAATTGCGTTGCGGTAGTGTTAGCCATGCTAGCTGACCATTCTAAAGTATTTTTCGAGCGCCGGGGCGAATTGGGCCTCGTCGGTCAGGAACGCGTCGTGGCCCTGGATCGAGTCCAGTTCCAGAAACGTGGTGTCGACCCCGTTGGCGATGAGCCGATCGGCGATTTCGGCCTGCTGGTAGAGTGGGAACAGGATGTCGGTGTCGACCCCGATCACCAGCGCCGAGTCGAACGTGAGCGAGCCCAGGTCGCCGGATTCGGCCGGGTCGAACCAGTCCATCGAGCGCGACAGGTACAGGTAGCAGTTGGGGTCGAAGCCGGTGATGAAGCTCTGCGCCTGGTGCTCCAGGTAGGATTCGATTTCGAACTCGGGTTCGAACGGTAAGCCGCTGGCGCGCTCCGGCGGGATCCGGTCGCGCTTGAAGCGCTCGCGCCACTCCTCGGCCGAACGGTAGCTGATCATCCCGAGCTTGCGCGCGATGCGCATCCCGTTCACCGGCCCGGGGGTGCCGTGGTAGCGCCCGCCGCGGTAGTCCGGATCGGAGTGAATGGCCTCACGCTGCAGCGAGCGGACCGCGGTGGCGAACGGGGACGCGCTGAAGCACGCCGACAGGCTCACCAGGTGCCGCCCGTGGTGGGGATGGGCCAGCGCGAACGCGGTCGCGGTCATGCCGCCCATCGACGGGCCGACCAGCACCGCGACCTGCTCGATCCCGAGGGACAGGAGCAAAAGCTCGTCGGCTTCCGCGATGTCCTCGATGCTCAGTTCCGGAAAATCCGGGCCGTAGGGCTTGCCGGTCGCCGGGTCGACCGACGCGGGTCCGGTCGAGCCCTTGCAGCTCCCGAGGGTGTTGATGCAGATCACGAACCAGCGGTCGGTGTCGATCGGCTTGCCGGGACCGACCATGAATTCCCACCAGCCCGGTTCCGGATTGGCCTCGTTGGACGCGGCGTGGGCGTCCGGGGACAGGCCGGTGAACAGCATCACCGCGTTGTCCCTGGCCGGGCTCAGCTCGCCCCAGCTCTCCCACGCCAGCGTCAGTTCCGCGAGCGAGCCGCCCCGGCGCATTGCAAAGGGTTGCGAGTAATGGAAAAATTTGCGCGCGTCGCCCATCGATCGTCAATTTGGCGGGAAGGCGCGCATTGTCCCCGAATCCGCCGGTCGATGCCAGGGACGCCGGACGCCCCTATGAATGATCGTTCCTCCGCGCAAGCCAGCCCAATCCAGCGCTCGCCGATCGTCGCGAGCACGCAGGGCGGTCCCCATCGCGACCTGATCAAGGTCCTGGAGCGGCACCGGGGTACGCGCTACGACCGACCGATCGCCGACCACACGCGGGAGTCCTTCGCGTGGGCCCAAAGCCGGATCGAACTAAAGCCGCGTCCGCTGGTGCTAGACGCCGGCTGCGGGGTCGGCGAGGCCAGCCGCGAGCTGGCGCGGCGCTTCCCGGGACACTGGGTGGTCGGGGTCGATCGCTCGGCCCACCGGCTGGCCAAGGGCGGCTGGAGCGAGCCCGGGCTCGAGCAGGGCAACATCATCCTGGTGCGCGCAGAACTGTCTGATTTCTGGCGCCTGGCGCACGCCGCGGGCTGGCGCCTGGACCGGCATTACCTGCTGTATCCGAATCCCTGGCCCAAGCCCGGGCAACTGATGCGGCGCTGGCACGCGCACCCGGTGTTCGAGGTCGTGTTGGCGCTCGGGGGGCGGCTGGAGCTGCGCACCAACTGGCGGATTTACGCCGAGGAATTCGCGCTCGCGGTCGAATTCCTTGTCGGGAGCGCCGCGGCGGTGCAATATTTCCGGCCGCAGGACAGCCTGACCCCGTTTGAGCGCAAATTCCTGGCCAGCGGGCACCAACTGTTTCGGATCACGGTCGATTTGGAAAACTTCCACAGCCATGGATGAGATCGGTCCGGCCACACTGCCGGATGCACGGCTGGGTTCGATCGGGCGCTTTCCGTGGGTGACCCTCTCCCTGGCGGCGGTCGCCGTCGTCGGCGGTACGCTGGCCGTGACCCCGTGGCTCGATCTGGGGCCGGCGGGGGTGCCGGCGGTGTTCGGATTCCTGTTCCTGCTGCTGTTGGCCGGACCGGCGCTCGAGTACGCGCTCGGCCCGGCCGTCCACCTGCTGGTGCTGCTGATGGCCGCGATGATCGGGGTGCTGACGCCGCTCGGAGCCGGCCAGGCGCCGGACGCGGTGGCCTGGCTGCCGTTCGCCGGCGCGAGCCTGGTGGGCCTGAATCTCGGCTTGTTCCCGGGCTGGAGCACGCGCCCGCTGTATTTCGTCCCCGGGCCGGTGGGCCGGCTGACGTTGCCCTGGGGCGTGCTGCTGGGGGTGTGGTTCGGCCACGAGGCCGTGGTCTGGTGGCTCGGCGGAGCCGGTGCCCCGGCGCTGTCACCGCCGATCTGCTTCGTGGCCGGTCTCGGGATCGGGCTCGCGCTGCACGCGCTCACCCACAGCCGCCCCAGCGTGATGAGCCCCGGCTACGCCGAGCAGGTGGTCGAATCGGGCGCCGCCGAGGTGGAGGCGTTGATCAGGCAGCACAAAGTGGCGCGCGCGTGCCGGGTCATCGACCGACTGGTGCGGGTGGCGCCGCTCGATAGAGACTTGCGGCGCCTGCGCTACGCGGTGTGGAAATACCGCCCGACCCACGACGCGTTCCACGAGGCGGCCCGCGATCTGCTCGACCGCCCGGGGAACGATCGCGACTCCAATGCGTTCGTGGAATCGATGTACCAGGACTATCTCGCGGTCAGCCAGGGGCAGCCGCGGCTGCCGGTGGACTTTCACCTGGGGCTGGCTGAGCGCTTCGCGCGCAATGAAAAGGTCGAGGACGCGGCGGTCATCGTCAACGTTCACCTGCAGCGCACCCCGAAGCATCCCGCGCTTCCGTCCGCGCTGCTGACGCTGGCCCACGGCTACCTGGAGACCGACCGCCCCAGCCGCGCGGCGTTCTACGCCGACACCCTGGTTCACCTGTTTCCGGAATCGCCCGAGGCGCCCGGCGCCCGCGCGTTGCTGGCCCGGGTGGCGCCCGACGCGTAGTAGAATCTGCCGCATGAACGAGCAGTCCACCCCACCGAGCAATTTCATTCGCCAGATCATCGACAAGGATCTGGCCGACGGCAAACACCCTGATGGGGTCGTGACCCGGTTCCCGCCGGAGCCCAACGGCTACCTGCACGTCGGCCATGCCAAGTCCATCTGCCTGAATTTCGGGGTCGCGCTGGACTACGGCGGGCGCTGCAACCTGCGCTTCGACGACACCAACCCGGAAAAGGAGAGCGAGGAATATGTGCGCGCGATCGAGGAGGACGTGCACTGGCTGGGCTTCGAATGGAGCGAGCTGCGCCACGCGTCCGATTACTTCGAAGAGCTGTACCGGTTCGCCGAAGAGTTGATCGAAAAGGGCCTCGCCTACATCGATTCGCTGACCGGGGAGGAAATCCGCGCGCACCGCGGCACGCTGACCGAACCCGGCCGCAACAGCCCCTATCGCGACCGATCCGTGGCCGAGAACCTGGACCTGTTCCGCCGGATGCGGGCCGGGGAGTTCGAGGACGGAGCGCACGTACTGCGCGCCAGGATCGACATGGCCTCACCCAACATCAACATGCGCGACCCGGTGATCTATCGGATCAAGCGCATGAGTCACCAGCGCAGCGGCGACGCCTGGTGCATCTACCCGATGTACGACTTCACCCACTGCATCTCGGACGCGCTGGAGGGGATCACCCATTCGCTGTGCACGCTGGAGTTCGAGGACCACCGGCCGCTGTACGACTGGGTGCTCGACAACATTTCGGTGCCGTGCCATCCCCAGCAGATCGAGTTCGCGCGGCTGGAACTGCTCTACACCGTGACCAGCAAACGCAAGCTGGCCGAGCTGGTGCGCCAGGGGCTGGTCGAGGGCTGGGACGATCCGCGCATGCCGACGATCTCCGGGATGCGGCGGCGCGGCTACACGCCGGCGGCGATCCGCGATTTCTGCCAGAAAATCGGGGTCAGCAAGGCCGAAAACCGGGTCGAGCTGGGGGTGCTGGAGGGCTCGGTGCGCGCGGATCTCGACCGCTGCGCGCCGCGGGCGATGGCGGTGCTCAGGCCGATCAAGGTGGTGCTGACCGATTACCCGGCGGACCGCGAGGAGCTGTTCGAATGCCCGAACCACCCGCAGGACGAGTCGATGGGCACCCGGATGGTCCCGTTTTCCCGGGAGCTTTTCATCGAGCGGGACGATTTCATGGAGGACCCGCCGCGAAAGTACTTTCGGCTCAAGCCCGGGGGCGCGGTGCGGCTGCGGTTCGCCTACGTCATCGACTGCCAGGAAGTGGTCCGGGACGCGGCCGGCGAAGTCGTCGAGCTGCGCTGCACCTACGACCCCGACACCCGCAGCGGCACCGGAACCTCGACCCGCAAGGTCAAGGGGACGATCCACTGGGTCTCGGCGCGCCACGGCGTGACCGCGAAAGTGCGCCTGTACGACCGCTTGTTCCTGCGCGAGCGCCCCGACGACGGCAAAGAGGGGCGCGACTTCACCGAGCACCTGAACCCCGATTCGCTGGATGTTCTTACCGATAGCGTGCTGGAGCCGGGACTGGCCGCGGCCGGGCCCGAGGACCGGTTCCAGTTCGAGCGCAACGGCTACTTCGTGGCCGATCGCCAGGACTCCGCGCCCGGGGCGCCGGTGTTCAACCGCACCGTCACCCTGCGCGACTCCTGGGCCAAGATCGAGCAGCAGACTGGCCGAGGGCGCGCCTGGTCCGCCGCGAGCTGTGAGGGACGTCGGTCAGCCCGTCTCGCGGGCCAGCTGCGCCTCGATCTTGGCCCAGGAGTCGCGCAGGGTGACGGTGCGGTTGAAGACGACGCGCCCGCTCCTGGCCGCGGCCTCGTCGACGCAGAAGTAGCCGAGGCGCTCGAACTGATAGCGA
>JBFJNB010000224.1:0-5193 GCA_041633655.1 Lysobacterales bacterium
ACCAGCGCCGCTGCGGATCGCGCGGGGAGCGCGCGAAGGCATTCCGCCGCGGTGTCCGGAAGCAGCCGCGCGACCAGGCCGGCGGCGAGTTCGGGAGTCAGCGCCGAGACCAGCCCGCAGGTTTCCGAAAAGTCGGCCCGCTCGAGTATCGCCGCGGCCTCCCCGGGGTGGGACTCGATGAACTTGAGCGCCAGCGGGGTCAATTATCGGTGCTCGGTTCCAGCAACACCGAGGCATGCTCGCTGAACCGGCGCGCGGGAATCGAGGTGCGACCGTCGGGGGCGTCGATGACGACCGCAACGGCGGTGAATTCGAGAATCTCGCCCTCCAGGTCCTCGATCCGCACCCGCTGCCCGACTTGATAGGCGCGGCGAAGATAGTGCAGCGCGATGATGTTGCGGACCTCGTCCGCGGTACCGATGCCGAACGCGAGCGCCGCGCCGCCGAGCGCCAGCGCGGCGACCACGGTCACCAGGTTGACCAGCAGCGCGAGATCGATACCGAGGTGATCGATCGCGATGATCGCCGCGAGGGTCAACAGCAACGCCCGGGCCAGGCGTCCCAGCGCCGCCGCGCCGGCAAGCCCGGCGCGCAACCCGGCGGCGGTGATCCGCTCGGCCACCAGACCGCTGAACAGATACACCACCAGCAGCAGCGCCGCGGTCGCGAGCACGGTCGGGACCAGCCGCAGCAGCGCGGCCAGCAGCTCGCGCACGCCCGGGAGGTCGAGGATGTTGACCGCCGCGGTCAGGAAGAACAGCAGCGTAAGCCAATAGACCGTCCAGGCCAGAACCCTCGACAGCGGCCACCGCGGAGGGGTCGCGGGCGCGCCCGCGCGCTGGCGCGCCGCCTCGAACAGCCGGTCCAGACCGCGCGCGACGCGCACCACGATCGCCCGCAGCGCCAGCGCCAGCAGCCAGCCGGCCAGCAGGACCAGCGCCGCCCCGAGCAGCCGGGGCAGGAGCGCACCCGTCCCCTCGACCAGCTCGCGATAATTGCGGCCCAGCGCGTCCAGCCAGACCTGATAGGTCTCACGCCAGGAGCCGACCGGCGTCAGCACCGGCGGCTCCAGTGGCGGGGACCCTGCATCGCGCTACCGGTCGTCGCGGGTCGCGATCCGGTCGAGGTCGCGATTGCTGATCGGGATCGCCATCAGCAGCTTATCGTCCGCCTGGTATCCGAGACCGTTGGTCTCGTCGAGGACCAGCGCGGCCGATTGCGACGGCAGCGCGGTCAGCCGCTCGGTCGCGCCCGAGTTGATGCTGACCGATGCCAGCAGAATCTCCTTGTCGATTTTGGTCACGAAATACTGCGAGCCTCCCTCCAGGTTCGCGAACCCGGTTTCCTCGCCGATCGCGCCGGCGGATTCGGTCAGTTGCTCGCCGAAGTCGCCGACGGTATTGGTCAGCAGCTTCTTTCCGCCGACGATCGGCAGCGACAGCGACGGGACCCCGGGCACCAGCCCGCTGCCGTAGGCGATCAAGGTGGAGCCGACCTTGAGCACGCTGCCGGAGGCGTGCAGCAGGCCAGCCGAAAACCGCTTCCACAGGCCGACTCCAGGGGGCGGGTAATGCGCGTACCACAGCCGCCGGGTGGTATCCGGATCGAACGCCGCGATTTCGCTTTCGCTGATCAGCGCCACGTTGCGCCGCTCGTTCAGGATCACGTAAGCGGGCGGGTCCCTGAGCTGGTGCGGGGTGCGCGCGATCACGTCACCGTCGTAGCGATCCAGTACCACCAGGTGCTTTTCGTCGGCCAGCCAGACGCGGCCGCCGTAGACCAGCAGGTTGGTGATCGAGTCCTTCGCGCCCTTGTATTCCCAAAGGGTTTCGCCGCGGTACTTGTCGAGCGAGGCGGCGCCGAACCGGCCCTTGGCCCGCCATTTCTCGGAGTCCACGTCGAAGTAGCGTCCGCCGAGCTGGACGAACACCCGCGACTCGTCTTCCAGCATTTCGGGCATCCGTCCGAGCTTCTCGCTGCGCCAGATCCGCTCGCCGGTTCGCGGGTCGTAGCCGTGCACGCGGTCCGAGCCGCCGGCCACCAGCAGGTCGCGGCCGACCAGCGGATTGGGATACGACAGCGCCAGTTTGTCGTCGATGACCTCGAATTCCTCGCCCCAGCTCGGCCTGCCGGTGTCGCCGTTGAAGCACAGGATGCCCTGGTAGGTCACGCACACGTGCGGGCCCGAGACCACCGGCGGGTGATACAGGCCGAGGTCGAACGGGCGCAGGTTGTCGAGATCGCCGCCGTAATTCAGGCTCTCGCGCACGGTCGGGCGCATCAGCACCCGCTCGCCGAAATCCCGGGACCACAGCGTCTTGCCGGTGTGCATGTCGAGCGCGGTCAGGGTCGGTTCGCGCTTGAGTCCGCTGCCCAGACCCTTGCCCGGCAGCAGATCGCTCAACAGCCCGCGGTCGTCGCCGTGGGCGCGGGCCACGGTGACCACGTACAGGCGCTGCCTGGTGCGGTCGATCCGTCCCTGCAGCACCCGCCCGGTCAGTACCGGCGATTCCCACTGGATCCGCCCGCTCGCGCGGTCCACCGCCAGCACGTAGGTGCCGGCGTCGTCGAAGTGGCCCCCGGACGCGTCGTTGATCAGAATGTATGGCGCATCGCGGACCCCGATCACGTCACGCCGGGTCGCGCTGACGTTGCGCAGCCGCCACACGCGCTTGCCGGTGCGCGGATCCAGCCCGAACAGGTGCCGGCTGGTGCCGACGACCAGCAGGTCCTCGTCGACCAACGTATGAAACGAAATCGGATGCTCGAAGCGGGACTCCCAGGCCGGTCCCGGCCGGGCGATGTCGAGCGTCGGCTTGCTGGCGCACGCGCCGACGAGCAGGGCCGCGGCCGCGACCAGACCCAGGCCAGCGCGGGGACCGGCAAAACTACGTGCAGCTTTCATGAACACGTCCTGATTCTCCTCCAAGACTTAGCGCCCGCGCGGGCGCCGAACCACGAAGCTTACCACCGCGACTACTCACAGTTGTAAAGTCTTCGTTGGCGTATCGCTTGCGCCCGTCGGTATCGCCGGTTGCGACCCATCGAATGCGGCGGCGGCGACTTTCCCTGACCGGCCGATTGCCCTATCCTGCGCCCGGTCAGCCCTGATCGGAGATGCCGATGCCGTCAACACCACGTCCCGCTTCCTGGGGAGCCGCAGCTCTCGCCGCCGCGTTCGTGGCGCTGGTGCTCGTGCCCGGGTCCGCCGGGGCCGATACCGAGACCGGGGGCGAGTCGACGCCGCAGGAGCCGGTGATCTTCCTGCAGGTCGGCACCTACGCGCACTACACCAAGGACAAAGACGGCGATCGCGAGGGACCGCCGATCGTCGCTGCGATCGAATGGCTCAAGCCCAACCGGTGGTACTACGGGCTGTCGCTGTTCAACAACTCGTTCGGGCAATTCTCCCAGTTCGCATACGTTGGCAAAGAGTTCCCGCTACCGCGCTTTCACCCGCTGCTGCGGGCCCGGGTCGCGGGCGGCATCGTGCACGGCTACAAGGACGAGCACGAAGGCAAACTGCCGCTCAACGTGGGCGCTTTCGCGCCGGGGATCGTGCCGTCGTTGGGGTTCAAGAAGAACGGCTACGCGTTCGACGTGGTGTTCCTGAGCAACGCCGCGATCATGCTGATGATGGGCCTGGACATCGACGTCTAGCCCGGATGTTGCACGAGTTGCCGGAATTGTCGGCTGACCCGTGGCGGCCGATCGCCCAAGGCTTCTTTCGGGCGACGCCGAAAACCGCCATGGGCGCCTGGCCTTCGGGGAGTGCAGCTTGTTCGATCGTCCGCCGAGTAATAGCGCAGGCAAATGCCAAGTTGCGGTTTTGCCGCAGGCAAAGAAGCGGCTTGGATTTGCCGTTGCGCGTCGTAGCTATGGCTCAAGGGGGATCGGACAAAATGTGCCGTGCAATCAGGCGACAAACCGGCAGCGTGACGGTTTGCGCTTTCGGCCGACCTTGGAACATTCACGCAAGCGATTGAACCAACTCGGTAAATAAGGACCGCCCAGTGGAACTCGTGCAACATTCGGGCTAGCCAGCCCGCCGATAATTCCGACAACGCGTGCGACATCCGGCCTAAGTCCGACAGACCGCTAGAGGCTATTCAGGAACGCGGCGACCTCGGGACGATATCGGGGATCGGCGAGCAGCAGCCGGTCGTTGTGGCGGGCGGCGGTCTCGATGAAGCGCTTCGGCTCCGGTGCGGCGGCATAAAGCGCTTGGCCGTGGCGGAACGGGCTGATCTCGTCGTGGCGGCCGTGAATGATCAGCACCGGACAGCGGACCCGGGCGATTAAGTCCTCGGCGTCGTAATCGAATCGTGACAGCCAGCGCACCGGAAGCCAGGGGTAGATCTCGGAGGCCAGGTCCGGGACCGAGGTGAAGCCGGAATCGATGATCAGGCCAGCGGGCGTTTCGCGCGCGGCCAGCCAGGTCGCTACCGCGCCCCCGAGGGAGCGCCCGTAGAGCACGATCCGATCGGGCGCCAGGCCGCGGGTTTCGGTCAGGTACTCCCATACCGCCTGTGCGTCCCGGTAGGTCGCTGCCTCGGATGGCCGGCCCTGGCTGCGGCCGTAGCCGCGGTAGTCGAAGATCAATACCGAAATGCCGGCCGCGTGCCACAGCCGGATCGAGTCCAGCCGGTGGCCGATGTTGCCGGCGTTGCCGTGGAAGTACACCAGCGTCAGCCGCGCGCCCTCGCTCGGCACGAACCAGCCGTGGATGGCCTCGCCATCGGCGGTGGGCAACATCAGGTCCTCGAATTCAAGCCCGACCGCCGCCGGGGTCGCTGCCGGCAGCCGACCGCCGACCCCGGGCAGGTACAGAAGCCGGCCTTGAAACACGAACACCAGCGCGACGATCGCCAGGTAAACCAGCGCGATCGTGCCGATCAGCCCAAGGGCGGTGCGCATCAGCCCGCGTCAAGCCGACAGGAACAGGTCGACCAGGCGGTCGTGGGCGTGGTCCATCGCCAGATCGCACGGCGACAGGCCGTTGATGTCGCGCAGACGCTTGTTGGCACCCGCGGCCAGCAGTGCGCGGGTCGGCTCCAAGAATCCGTGTGCGGCAGCGGTGTGCAGCGCGCACCAGCCGGTGAAATCCTGCGCGTCCAGATCGGCGCCGGCATCCAGCAGCCGGCGCACCAGCGGCCCCAGTGCCTCGCCGTCGACCGGCTGCGTCTCGCGCGC
>JBFJNB010000225.1:0-5173 GCA_041633655.1 Lysobacterales bacterium
CCGCTGAGAGCCCGGTACCGGCGTGCTGCAGCGACACCCCGAACCCCGGCGAGTCCGGGTTGTACCAGGTGCCGGTCACGCCCTTGGCCCCGGCGGCGCAATCGCCAGCCAGGTACCGGTAAGACTCGCTGCCGCCGCGCCCGCCGAGCCGCCAACTGAAGGTCAGCGCGGACTCCGAGCGGCTCGAAAGCACGACCTGCCCCGCGCTCTGGCGCAACACCGCGCCGGCGGCGTTTCGCGTGAAACGGTAAAGCTCGGCTCGCCAGCCGTCGCGCACCAGCGCGATCGCGTCGGAAAAATACCAGGTCGGCAGACCCGATTCGTCGTAGGTATACCAGATCAGGTAATGACGCCCGCCGGCCCGATTGATCTCGATCCCGGCTCCGGGGCGCGCCGGGTCAGCCCACAGCCCGGGTGCCGGTGCGGGCGGCACGGCGGCGATCATCGGGCGCAGGATCGCGGGTTTGTTGGTGCTGCCGAAGGGCGCATCCGGAACGTGCTTGATGGCCGCTCCGACCAGTTCGCGGCTGTTGTTCAGGTCGAATGCGAGGAAATCGTCGAAGTGCTCGAAAAAGTCCCCCGCGACCAAATCGAGTAAGGGGATTGGAATCTCGACGCCCGCGAACAGGAGCCAGTTCAGCCGCTCTCCGGAGAGGTGTTGTGACTCGCCGAGGACGTCGCCGTGGTCGTTGATCGCGACGGTACGCCCGACCCAGCCGGGGGTCTCCTCGTGGACGAACGGGAGCTGCCGCGGCACCAGTTTTTCCCACAGGACCGGCACCGTGCGACCGTTGCTGTTGAGGCGCCATTCGCCGACGATGACGCCGGCTTCATTGATGTCGTTGGCGAAGCTCGAGTGCGCGTTCGTGCGATCGTTGAGATTGACCGCGGTGCGCGTGTTCAGGTCGAACAGAACCGCCTCGAAACCGAGCGCGTCCTGCGGCACCCCATAGCCGACGATCTGCCCGCGGTTGTTCATCGACCCGAGCCCCGCGTAGTCGCCCGGAAACTGCAGGAAGCCCCACTCGACCCGCTGCCCATCGGGCAATGCGACCCACGAGCCGCCGCCTTCGAAACCCACCATGCCGGCATCGTTGAGCCCATACGCGTAACCGCCGATGCCGCGGCGATGGATCTCGTCATTGGTCAGCAGCGTGCGCGGCGGTCCGCCCGGCGATTTGACGAACGGCACCGCCATCGCGCCCGGATGGCCGTTGAACACGACATTCATCATCGCCCCGCCGGCTACCTCGGCGAAGTTGTTGATCGCGCGCACGTCGGACGTCAGCCCGGCCCCAAAGCCGGGGACCTCTTTCAATTGCCCGGCCTGGTACAGAAACCCGCGCGGCATGAACTGCGCGTCCTCGGAGATGCCGACCGCCTCGCCTAGTTCGTTGATCGCGAACGCAAGCCCCAGGGTCTCCGGGTTCGGCTCGTCGAAGGTCGGAATCACCTCGAGCCGATAGTTCAGCGGCTGGGCGGGCGCCACCAATGGGACGCCCATAAAAAAAGCGAGCAAGGTGCTCGCGGCTTTGTTCGACACTGTGCGGCCTCCGTGAGACCACAAATTTGATCAAAAAATTATCATTATTCCGCTCGGTCAACAAGTGCCGGAAGTCGCGGTTTGCGGCCCGCGCGAATCTGAACTCAGGGCGCTGCGGGAGCCAGCCGGTTGTATTTCTCGAGCACCGCGCGCAGCCGGTCTTGGGGCAGCTCGATGACGCGATGGCCGGCGTGGCCGGTCATCGTCTCGGCCGCGATCAGCGCGTTGACGATGGCCTCTTCGGTCGCCAGCACGGTGGCCTCGAACAGCGGCGTGATCCGCTCGTTGGGCAGCATCGTCAGCGCCGGCAGACCGTCGGATCCCCCGGCACCGGAGTTGGCGGTCGAGAACGCGATGAAGATGTCGCCGGAGGAGTTGCTGGCCATCCCGCCGGTGGGCGCGACCCCCATCCCGACCCGGCGCGCGATGCGCTTGAGCTGGTGCGGCAGTAGCGGCGCGTCGGTGGCGACCACGGCGATGATCGAGCCTAAGTCGCGGTCCGCGGCGGGGCGCTCCAGCTCGGCATAGGCCGGCAGTTCCGGGATCTCCCGTCCCACCGGCACCCCGGCCACCACGAGCTGATGCCGGCGCCCGAAGTTCGACTGCACCAAGACCCCGACCGTGAACCGGCCGGCCTCGTCGTTTACCACGCGCGAGGCGGTGCCGATGCCGCCCTTGAACTCGTAAGTGATCATCCCGGTGCCGCCGCCGACCGAGCCTTCCGGCACCGGTCCGGTACGGGCCCCGTCCAGCGCCTGATACGCGTGCTCGGGCTTGACGTGGAAGCCGTTCAGATCGTTCAGCCAGCCGTCCCAGGTTTCGCCGACCACCGGCAGCGACCACCAGTCGTCGGCGTCGAACTCGAACCGCTCCAGTGCCCACGCGATCACCGCGTCGCGGACCACGCCCACGCTGTGGGTGTTGGTAATCATCACCGGACCGTACATCAGGCCCGACTCCTCGACCCAGGTGGTCCCGGTCATCTCGCCGTTGCCGTTTTGGCTGAACCAGCCGGCGAACACCGGGTCCAGCGGACCGGTCTTGCCGCGTGGCAGCACCGCGGTGACCCCGGTGCGGACCACCGGCTCGTCCACGCCGTGCTCGCCGCGGATGATCGTCGCGTGGCCGACCTCGAGCCCGGCCACGTCGGTGATCGCATTCAGCGCTCCCGTCGTGCCCTCGAACGGCACCCCCAGATCCCTCGCGCGCACGCCGTCACCGGCGAGCGCTCCCTGCAACCCCCAACCGGCAAGCACGGTACCCAACAGCAATGGCAATGGTCCGAAACGCATGGCGGATCCCCAAAAAAAACTCCAATGGAGATTACACCAGCCCTGGGCCGGATGTTGCCGCGAGAGCCAAAAAAAAAACGGCCCCCGAGGGGGCCGCTTTCGGTGATTCGGCGCGCTTGCGCCAAATCGTTCGGGCTCAGGCCGCTTGCAGGTTGCCGGCGGCCAGCTTGCCGCGCTCGGTAATGACCTCGAAGGCGACCTTCTGACCTTCGGTCAGGGGCGCCATGCCCGCGCGCTCGACCGCGCTGATGTGGACGAACACGTCCTTCGCGCCGTCGTCGGGTTGGATGAATCCAAAGCCCTTGTTGATGTCGAAAAATTTAACCGTTCCAGTAGCCATTTGATTTGGCCTCCATAGGTATCTGATCCGCGCGCAAATCGGGCGCGGGGTACGAACAATCTGGTCGTGCTGGTTGACTTAGAAATCGACCGCCCGCGGCTGCGGACGGGTAGCTTAAAGGCAGGCCAAAACGTAGATCGCGGGCGCATACTGCGCGTATTCGCGCCAAAAAGCAACCCGCGATCGAATATCTGCGGCTGTGGTAGCGTAGTTCCATGGTTCCGTTCGACACCGCCCGTCTCCAGCTCATCGCCGCCGGCGCGCGCATCCACGCGCGCGGCTGGGCGCCGGCGACCAGCGGCAACTACTCGGTGCGCGTGGCGCCGGATCGAATCGCGATCACCTGCTCGGGCAAGGACAAGTCCGCTCTGGAGCCCGGCGACGTGATGGCGCTCGGGCTCGATGGTACCGCGCTGAGTGCGGGCAGGCCTTCGGCCGAGGCCGGGCTGCACCTCGCGCTTTATCGGCGCGATCCGGCGATCGGTGCGGTGCTGCACAGCCACTCGTTGAACTCGGTGCTGGTCTCGACTAAGTGCGTGGCGCCCGGACAGCGGCACCTGAGTCTGACCGGACTGGAGCTGTTGAAGGCTTTCGCCGGCGTCGACAGCCACGAGGCCATCGTCGAGCTGCCGGTGTTCGACAACGACCAGGACATCGACGCGCTGGCGCGCGCGGTGGACGCGTTCATGGACCAACGCGGGCAGGGGGTGGCGTACCTGATCCGCGGCCACGGGACCTACACCTGGGGCCGCGACCTGGCCGAGGCCGAGCGCCACCTGGAAGCACTGGAGTTCTTGCTGGAGTATCTTTGGCAGACCCGAACGGTTAGTGAGCCAACATGAGTGAATTGAAGGTCTTCGCCGACACCTCACCCGAGCAGCCCGAAGTCGAGACCCGAGACGGCGCCGAGATCGCGCGTCATCTGGCAAAAGCGGGGGTCCGGTTCGAGCGCTGGCGCGCGCGCAAGCCGGTGACCGCGGGCGATCCGCA
The DNA here is from genome assembly GCA_041633655.1 of Lysobacterales bacterium. Taxonomy (GTDB): domain Bacteria; phylum Pseudomonadota; class Gammaproteobacteria; order Xanthomonadales; family SZUA-38; genus JBFGYD01. Next base: position 4,166 of record JBFJNB010000225.1, read on the forward strand.
GGACCAGATCCTCGATGCCTACCGGACCGAGATCGACCGGCTGGTCTCCGAAGGCGGCTACCAGTCGATGGACGTGATCAGCCTCAGCCCGGACCACCCGGACAAGAAGGCCCTGCGACAGAAATTCCTGGCCGAGCACACCCACTCGGAGGACGAGGTGCGCTTCTTCGTCGCCGGCCATGGCCTGTTCAGCCTGCACATCGGCGCGCGCGTCTACGAGGTGCTGTGCGAGGCCGACGACCTGATCAGCGTCCCGGCCGGAACTCCGCACTGGTTCGACATGGGGCCGAACCCGAGCTTCGCGGCGATCCGGCTGTTCAACAACCCCGACGGCTGGGTCGCGCATTTCACCGGCGACCCGATCGCCGAGCGCTTCAGCCGCCTGGCGAACTAGCCCGGATGTCGCGCGGGGTTCGGGGCTGATGCCCGTCGGTCACATCGTCACCGACGTCGAGGGAACGGTCGGCTCGATCAAGTTCGTCAAGGAGGTGTTGTTTCCATACGCCGCCGCGCACCTGGCGGAGTTCGTCGCCGACAACGCGGACCAGCCCGAGGTCGCCGCACTGCTGGACCAGGTTGCCGCGATCGCCGGCCGCCCGCGCGAGGACCGCGATGGCCTGGTGGAGCAGATGAAGCGCTGGATCGCCGAAGATCAGAAGATCACCCCGCTCAAGGCCCTGCAGGGGCTGATCTGGGCCTCCGGTTACGAATCCGGCGCCTACCGGGCGCACGTCTACCCCGACGCCTGGCGGAACCTGACGCGCTGGCACGCCGCCGGGACCAGGCTTTACGTGTATTCGTCGGGCTCGGTCGCGGCCCAGCGGTTGTTCTTCCGGCACACCGAATACGGCGACCTGACGCCGCTGTTCAGCGGCTATTTTGACACCACCTCCGGCCCCAAGGCTGTGGCCGATTCGTACCGCGCGATCCTGGCCGCCATCGGCGCCGCCGGTGGCGACACGCTGTTTCTGTCCGATGCCGGTGCCGAGCTGGACGCGGCCCGGGAGG
>JBFJNB010000226.1:0-5151 GCA_041633655.1 Lysobacterales bacterium
ACCTTGCCGCGCGCCCAGGCCTTGGCCAGGCTCAGGTCGTTGGTGAACGACTCGATGTCCTTGCGCACCTCCCACGCCCCGAACTGCTGGATGTACTCGTTGTCTCCGATCGGTCGGCCGGTGATCGCGCCGGTGATCGGCCCGGTCACGACCGCGCCCGGATCGACCGATGGGTCGGCCAGCAGGGCCCCCACCCGGACCGCGCCGCTACCGGGCACCAGCCCGAGGGTGTCGGCGTCGCCCGAGGTGTAGTTGAAGCGGTCGACCAGCTCCCAGCCGTCGGCGAAGTCGAACCGCACCGACCCGCCGGTGATCGACCCGTCCCAGCCGCGTCCGTCGGCGAGGTCCAGGGTCTTGCGCTGCCCGATCCCGAACAGTATCTCGCGCTGGCGATTGAGCGGGCCGGCCTGGACGTAATCGGCGTCGATCCCGGGCACGTTCAGCGCCTGCGGCAGATACCAGGTGCCGGCGTCGTCGGTGTTGCGGTGATAGACGTTGATCTTGCCGGTGTCGAAATAGCGGGTCAGGTTGACCGTGAACTGGTTGCCTTCCTCGGCGTTGTAGCCGGCGTCGCGGATCCCGGGCGAACTCGAGATGTAGCCGCCGATCATGTAGTAGGTGTCGTCGGTCACCTTGCCGCTGACGTAGGCGTCGAGGCGCCGCAGGTCGTAGTCCGAGGTCGAGTACTTGATCAGGCCCTCGGTTTCCTCACCGCCCTCGCGCAGAATGAAGTTGGTGGTCAGGCCGGGCTGGCCGTTGGAGAACACCGGGTTCGGCCCGCCGCGCAGCGCCTCGACGCGCTCGACGGTCTCGTCGATTCGAAACAGCGTGGTGTTTTCCAGGAACGACAGCGTCGGCGGCGGAAACACCGGCGATCCCTGGAGCTGCAGCGTATAGAACGGTGCGTCGCCGCCACCCGGGAAGCCGCGCACGAACACGTTGGCCCCGGACACGCCGCCGGAGCTCTCCGACCACACGCCGGGCACGATCTTCAGCAGGTCCGCGGTGCTCTTGGGCGAGAACTTGTTGATGTCCTCGGCGCTCGCGGTGGTGATCGCGAAGCTCGCGTCGAGCTTGCGGATCTCGGCGCCACCCGGGGTGCCGGTGACGATGACCTCCTCGATGATGCCCGGGGGCTCATCTTCCTCGGTTTCCTGGGCCAGAACGCCGCAGGGGACTAACGCGGATACCGCGACAGCGGTCAGGGTGATTTGAAAGGGGCGGCTAAACCAGGCCGTAACGCTATTCATGAGCAAACCTCCACATCGATTGGTGATGGGCGCAACGCGTTCAAGATCGGATGCATGACTGGTTCGATTCCCGGAAGCGCATGGTGCATCGTGGGGAAACACCAGCGTTAACGAAATATTAAGAAATCGATTTCAAAAAAACAAGGACGCCGCTGGCAACGCGCTCGAGGGCTGTGGCATCATCGCCCGCAGGAGGTGTCCCCCGAGTGCCCGTCAAAAACCGCCACAAGCCCGTAACCATGGGCGATATCGCCCGTTTGGCAGGGGTTTCCAAGCCGACCGTCTCGCGGGTCCTGCGCGGCAGCACCCTGGTCAGCCCGGCGACACGGGCCAAGGTCATGGCGGTGGTCGAGGCCGAGGGCTACGCGGTCAACCGCAACGCCCAGAAGCTGCGCCACGCCAAGACCGACACCGTCGCCGTGGTGCTGGATCTGCCGTCGCACGAGCACCAGCGCATCGCCGACCCGTTCATTTACGACCTGCTGGCGGGGGTCTCCGAGGCGCTGTCGATGAAGAACCAGGAGCTGCTGTTGTCCCCGCCGGGATTGAGCGATGCGGAATCCTATCGCAAGATGCTGATGGCCAAGGGCGCCGATGGCTTCATCATGCTGGGGCAGGGCCTGCGCCGGGACCTGTACCGCGACCTGGCCGCGCTGGAAATCCCGGTCGTCACCTGGGGCGCCATCGACCCGGAGATTCCGTTCTGCACCGTCGGCAGCGATAACCAGCGTGGCGGCGCGCTCGCGGGCAAGCACTTCATCCGCCACAAACGCCGGCGGGTGTTGTTCGTCGGCGATGACCGCCACCGCGAGATCGCGCAACGCCGGGAGGGACTGAGCTCGGCGCTGGAGGCGGCGCCATACGAACTCCACTGGGAGAGCGTGAATCCCGGTGGATTCTCGTTCGAGGCCAGCCACCGGGCCGGCGTTCAGTATCTGCGCGAAAAACCGCCGCCAGACGCGGTGTTCGCCCACAGCGACACCGCCGCGATGGCTTTGATCCGGGCCTTCAAGGAGGCCGGACTCGACTGTCCCCGGCAGTTCTCGGTGGTCGGCTACAACGGGATCCCCTCCTCGGCGCATTTTTTCCCGCCGATCACGACCATCATGCAGGACACCTATCTGGCGGGATCGGTGCTGGTCGACAAGCTGCTTGAGCTCATCGACGGCAAGGCGCCCGAATCGGTGACGCTGCCCACCGACATCGTCGTACGCGCGACGTGACAGATCTACTGGAATAAACGCCGGCAGGCGTCGATCCGAAATTCGGTGATGTGTCCGATTACCAGATCGGCCGCGGCCAGTGGCGCCGCCTCGCCGACGCCGACGGCGCGCATCCCGGCGGCCCTGATCGCGGCGATCCCGGCGGCTGCATCCTCGACCCCCACGCAGACCTCCGGCGGGAGGCCCAGGCCCGCGGCGGCGGTCAGGAAGATCTCCGGATCGGGTTTGTGGCGGCGGATCAGGTTGGCGTCGGCGATGTAATCGAAGCGCCCAGCGATGCCGAGGCGGTCCAGCAGGGTGGCCGCGTTCTTGCTGGCCGAGGCCAGCGCCAGCCCGAGGTCGTGGGCTTTGACCGCGTCCAGCGCGGCCGCAGCGCCGGGGAACAGGTCCTTTGGCGTCAGCCTCTCGACCACGCTGAGGTAGTAGCCGTTCTTGGTTGCGGCGAGCCGTTCCTTGGCGGCCGCGTCGAAGGTCTCGGCGGATGCCTCGAGCAGGATTTCCAGCGAGGCCATCCGGTCGACACCCTTCATGCGCTCGTTGATCTTTTCGTCGAACGGAATGCCGATCTGGTCGGCCAGGCGCTTCCAGGCCCGGTAGTGCCAGCGGGCAGTGTCGGTCAAGACCCCGTCCAGATCGAAGATCACCCCCTTCAGGTCGGTCTGCATTCGTCACCCAAGCGGCTGCACCTGCTCGGTGTCGAGCCGAAACCGCCGCCCGGCGTGGCGCAGCTCGAGCGGCCGCCCGCGAATCAGGCGGTAACCGGCGCGCTCGCCGTCCACGGTGACCTCGATGCACCGGCCGCGGTAGCAGACGCGGAAGCGGTAGTGCTCCAGTTCGGGGACCGCGATGGGGGCGAATCCCAGTCCGCCGTCGAGATCGAGTCCGCCGAAGCCGAACGCCACCGCCATCCACGCGCTCGCCATCGCCGCCATGTGCAGCCCGTGGTCGGAATTACGGTGCAGGTTGTCGACGTCGATCAGCGCGGTACGGCGGAAGAATTCGATTGCCTCGTTCGGCCGGCCGAGCCGGCTGGCGACGAGCGAGAAGATCCCGGGCGACAGGGTCGAGTCGTGGACCGTGATCCGCTTGTAATAGTCATAGGTGCGGGTCATCGCGTCGCGGTCGAGCGAGCGGCCCGCCAGAAACAACGCCAGCACCACGTCGGCCTGCTTGCAGACCTGGTGGCGATAGATCGTCAAGGGATGGAAGTGCAACAGCAGCGGGTACTGATCCGCCCGGGTACGCTCGAAGTCCCAGACCTTCTTGTGGAGAAAGGTTTCGTCCTGCAGGTAGATTCCGCGGTCCTCGCAGAACGGCAGGAACGTGCGATCGGCGGCGTCGCGCCAGGCCTGTGGTTCCTCGTCCCTGAGGCGCACGCGCCGGAGCAGTCGCGCGTGGTCCTCGGGACGCTCTCGGGCCAGCCGCTCGAGTGCGGCCAGCGCATGGCTCAGATTCTCGCGCGCCATCGCGTTGGTGTAGAAGTTGTTGTCGACCACCGCCGAGTACTCGTCCGGACCGGTAACCCGGTTGACGCAAAACTGACCGTCGCGGAGGGGGTCGAAATAGCCGACGTCCAGCCACAGCCGCGCGGTCTCGACCAGCATCTCGGCCCCGAATCGGGCGAGGAAATCCAGATCGTCGGTCGCCTCGACGTACAACGCCACCGCGTGCGCGATGTCGGCGTTGATGTGGTACTGGGCGCTGCCGGCGGGAAAGTAGGACGAACACTCATTGCCGCCGATGGTCCGCCACGGGTACAGCGCGCCGCTCGAGTGTCCCATCTTGCGCGCATTAGCCCGCGCGGCCTCGAGCCCGGCGTGCCGGTAGATGAGCATCGAGCGGGCGACCGCGGGATCGGTCAACGCGAACATGGGCAGCGCGAAGGACTCGGCGTCCCAGAACACGTGCCCCTCGTAGCCTTCGCCGGTCTGGCCCTTGGCGCTGACCGAGGTCTCGCCGTCGCGGCCGGCGGCCTGGAGGAGCTGGAACATCCCGAACCGGGTCGCGGTGGAAAGCTCGCGCGCTCCGCCGAGTTCGAGCAGGGCGCCGTCCCAGAACCGGTCCAGAAACTCGCGCTGCTCTGCGACCAGCCGGTCAAAGCCGCGCTCGACGGCGAGTGCGAGCGCGGCGCGGCAGTCCGCCAGCGGATCGCGCTCGAGATGGCCGCGGTCGGTTGCGTAGGCCAGGTACTTGATGAACGTCACCGCGCTGCCCGCGGTGGCCCGACTGCACAGTCGGTGGATGATCCGCTGCGGCTGCTCTTCGGTCTCGGCGACGGCTCCCTCCGGCGCGACGTGGGTCATCAGTGCGCAGACCCTGAAGCCGCTGTGCCGGGCGCGCTGGATCAGGCCCTGGCCGGCATCGTCGGCGAACCGCTCCAGGTCCTCCCACGGGTCGTCTCTGAAATGCGGGCCGACCCGCGGATCGAATTCCTGCGCGCCGGCATCGACGTTCGAATCGTAGCGTCGCAGCGATGATTCGATGCCGATTTCACCGTCGAAATCGACCGGCTCGAGCCGCACCCGGATCGCGGCCAGGTTGGGGTGGGCGAACAACGCGATGCGCTCGAACGACGCCTCGAGGGTCATTCCCGACGCCCATTGCAGGCGCACACGGCGGGTCAGCAGGCCGGTACAAAGATCCAGTCGCCGCGCATGGTCGACGACCCGCACGCGGTC
>JBFJNB010000227.1:0-5151 GCA_041633655.1 Lysobacterales bacterium
CAGTATGGGCAATGGGACACCGAACTCCTGGATCTGTTCCCGGGCCTGGACATACTCCTCGGCCAGGTCCTGGGTCATCCCGTCGAAGATCAGCAGCACCTCGCGCGGCGCGAACGCCGGATCCGGGCGGGCGCGCCCGGTGTATACCGTGATCGACGGCTCGATCCGCGTGAACAGCTCGTAGCTCATCCCCATCACCTGCTGGATCTCGCCGACGGTGTCGAACGGGGCGTCCTTGGCGCCGTAGGGATACTCGGCCGCGTCGTAGTCGTCGTCCTCGGCCCCGTTCAGGCGCACCAGATCGTCCGGATCGCGCCAGTCGAGGATCGCGTCGACCAGCTCGTCACGGCGACCCTGCTCTTCGATCCCGACCGATTCGAACAGCGCGCTCAAGGTGAGCTCGTCGGCGACGTTGATGTCGATCTTGCCGGTCTCGTCGGTGACCTGGATGTCCAGCACGGTGTCCTCGAACGTGACCGAATAGCTGCGCCCGTCGGCGAACCAGCGCTCCTCGACCGAGGGATTGCGCAACTGGTACATCGCGTGGTGCAGCCCCGCTTCGGCCGCGAACTCCGCGCGCGTGGTGTCGAACAGGTGGTGCGCCTGGAGGATCTCGGTGCGCGCGACGATCGCGAAGCTGCCGACGACGATCGTCAGCAGCATGCTGACCCACAGCACCACCACCAGCGCGATGCCGCCCTGACGCTGGCGCGGCGTCATTCCTGCTGCTCCCCACGGCGGGGTGTGCCGCCGCCCCCGGGGATGATGATCGAGCGGTTGCGCCGGGTTGCGCTGCCGTCGATCAGCGGCGCGACCTCCAGGGTCGGCCAGACCAGGCGGCTCGAAGCCTCCATCTCGAGCTCGATGCGCACCATCAGCGGGGTGATGCTCGGATCTTCCCAATCGTCCAGCCACTCGGTCGGCTCGCCCTCGTCGTCGACGCTCAGGTACTCGAAATGCCCGGAGGCGATTCCATCCAGCAGCACCGTCGGTGGCCGGTCCGGATCGTCGAGCGGGTCGCGGTCCTCACGCGAATTCAGCATCTGGTGCGCGAACAGGAGTTCGAGCCCGGTTTCGCCGCGGCGCAGCGCCAGCACCTGGTGTTGCGGTCCACCGCGGTCCAGATAGCCCGGCATCGGAGCAACGAAGTCCAGCCGGGCATCATCGCCATCGAAGATGACCAGCGCGCCCTCTTCGTCGTCGTACTCGACCGGAAGCGCCAGCGGCAGGGTACGACTGATCTGATTGCGCAGGAACTGCTGCACGACCCGCAGCCGGTTGGTCCGGTCGACCGCCGCCTCGCCGCGATCCACGGCCCGGGTGCCGGCCGCCAGGCCCTGGTAGGCCAGCGCCATGATCATCGCCATCAGGGTAATCGCGAGCAGCATCTCCACCAGCGTGAAGCCGGACTGCAGCGCGGCCGCGGGGCGCGTTGGGCGGGGCGACCGGCGCATCAGCCGCCCTCCCGGGTAGCGGTTCGCAGCGTACGGAAAACGGCCTGTCGCGGGCGCTGCACCTCGTTCCAATGCACGATCAGCTCGACCAGGAACAGGCTGACCGGGAAATAATCCGGCTCGGCCACGGTGTCCTCATCGACCAGGTGTGGAGTGATCACGATTTCCCACGAGTACACGTCGTCGAACTCGCCCTCCCAGCGGCCCTCCTCGATCGGCGGATCGATCCCGACCGCCGCCATCCGGCTCTGCGCCCACAGCGCCGCTTCGGTGTAGGAGCTGGCATTGCGCGTGTTGCTCAGAGAGCCCGACAGCACCTGCATCATGGTCGCGAACAGCAGCGCGAACACGACGAACGACGCCAGCACCTCGACCAGGGTGAAGCCGCGCTGGGCGACTCCGGTGGCGGCGGGGCGGCGGGGATCAGCCATCGACCCGGTCCTGGAGCACGATCTCGCCAGTCAGCCAGGCCACCGTGATGCGCCAGTCGCGGCGTCCGGCGGTCAACGTGATCTTGGCCCCGGTCGAGGATCCGTCCGGAAAGAAGCGCACCTTGCCAGTCGAACCCTCCAGGTCGAAAAGCGCCGTGGTGAGGGTTACGTCGACGCCGTCGGGGAGCTTGACCGGGTCCCGGTAGGGCGCCTGGTAGGACTTCTCCTCGACGTTGATGTCGAGCGTCTGCTCGCGGCGACCGACCACCGCCTGGCCGCGGGTGTAACGCAGCGCGGTCATCAGCTCCTTGCCGGCGCGCCGCACCTTGACCCCGTCGAGGTTGCGGATTACCGAGCCCCCGACCAGCGACGCCAGCAGCCCGGCCATCACCAGCACCACCAGCAGCTCGACCAGGCTGAAGCCCGTGGCACGGCGCCTGCTGATTTGGATGACATCGGCCACGGGTGTTACGCGATCAGCTCGTTGATGCTCAGGATCGCCATCAGGATCGACATCACGATCAGCCCGACCAGCGCTGCCAGCGCCAGGGTCAGCGCCGGCACCAGCAGCGCCATCATCCGGTCGGTCGCGGCCTTGACCTCGTCGTCGTAGGCGTCGGCGACCTTGATCAGCATCGCGTCCAGCTGGCCGGTCTCCTCCCCCACCGAGATCATCTGCAGCGCGAGCTTCGGGAAGCGCTCGGCGGCGGCCATCGCGTGCGCCAGCGAATCGCCGGTCTTGACCTCTTTGGCCGCCGCCGCGATCCCCTGCGACAGCACCGTGTTGGTCATCACGTTGCGCCCGATCGCCAGCGCCCCCAGCAGCGGCACCCCGTTGGTCAGCAGGGTGCCCACGGTGCGTGAAAGGCGCGCCATTTCCACTTTCGAGATCAGGTCGCCGACCAGCCGCATGTTCAGAAACCTGCGGTCCCATCTGAGCCGCGTCACCGGGTCCGCCATCTGCCGGCGCACGTAAAGCACCACCGCGACCGCCGCCAGCGCGAGCGCCCACCAATAATCCTGCACCACCCGTCCGACCCCGAGCACGATCTTGGTCAGCAGCGGCAGGTCACCGCCCAGGTCCTCGAAAATCGGCATGAACTGGGGCACGACGTAGGCCAGCAGAACCAGCAGCGAGCCGACCGCCAGCACCAGCAGCAGGGCGGGGTAGATCAGCGCCGAGATGATGCTGTCCTTGAGCCGCTTGGAGCGGATCAGGTATTCGGACAGGCGCGCCAGGGTCACGTCCAGGCTGCCGCCGGCCTCGCCGGCGCGAACCATGTTCACGTACAGCCGCGGAAACACCCCGTGCTGGGCTTCCAGCGCATCCGACAGCGACCCGCCGCCGCGGACCTGGTCGCGGATCGACTTGATCAGGCGCGCCACCGGCTCGCTCGCGGCCAGGTCCTGCAGGATGTGCAGCGCGCGGTCCAGCGGCAGCCCGGCGCCAAGCAGGGTCGCCAGCTGCTGGGTCAGCACCCCGATATCCTGGGTCGAAACCCCGCCCCCGCTGAACAGCCGCTCGAGCCCGCCCAGGCCGAGCCCGCCGCCGGCCTCGTCGGCCGAGATCGGGACGTTGCCGGCCTCCTGCAGCCGCGCGATGACCTCCCTCACGGTGCCCGCCTCCATCTGCCCCTGCAGCGTGTCGCCGCCCGGGGAGATGGCCTTGTAGCGAAAGACCGGCATCAGGCCTCCTGGGTCACCCGCAGCACTTCCTCGACTGTGGTCAGCCCGTCGATGCACTTGGCCAGGCCGTCCTCGTACATCGTCAGCATGCCCTCCTTGCGGGCCTGCTCCTGGATCTCGGTGGCGTCGGCGTGGCGCATGACCAGGCGCCGGATCGGATCGCTCATCTCCAGGAACTCGAGGATCGCCAGCCGCCCCAGATAGCCGTTGACGTTGGTCTCGGCCTCGCGCGGGCGGAACAGGTGGATCGGGTCGTCATCGGTGAATTTGTTGAGCTCGAGTTCCTTGACCATCTCCGGGAGCACCTCGAAGCGCTCCTTGGTCTGATCGTCCAGCCGCCGCACCAGGCGCTGGCCGATGATGCCGGCGACGGTGGAGACCAGCAGGTAGTCCTCGACCCCCATGTCGAGCATACGGGTGATACCGCCGGCGGCGTCGTTGGTGTGGATCGTCGACAGCACCAGGTGGCCGGTCAGCGCGGACTGGATCGCGATCTTGGCTGTCTCCAGGTCGCGCATCTCGCCGATCATGATCACGTCGGGGTCCTGGCGCACGATCGAGCGCAGCGCGTTGGCGAAGTTGAGCCCAATAGACGGCTTGACCTGGATCTGGTTGACCCCCTCGAGCTGGTACTCGACCGGGTCCTCGACCGTGATGATCTTGCGCTCCGGGGTGTTGATCGTCTGCAGCGCGGTGTACAGCGTCGTGGTCTTGCCGCTGCCGGTGGGGCCGGTGACCAGGATGATCCCGTGCGGCTGGGTCAGCACCCGCGAGAAGCGCTTCAGCACCGATTGCCGGAACCCGAGCTGCTCGAACTCCAGCACCACCGATTCGCGGTCCAGGATCCGCATCACCACCGACTCGCCGTGCGCGGTCGGCACCGACGAGACCCTGAGATCCAGTTCCTTGCCCTGCACCCGCAGCATGATCCGCCCGTCCTGGGGCAGCCGGCGCTCGGCGATGTTGAGTTTGGCCATGATCTTGATCCGGCTGATGACCGCCGCGGTGGAACTGGCCGGCGGCGCCTCGACCTCCTGCAGCACCCCGTCTACGCGGTAGCGGACCTTGAGCCGGTTCTCGAACGGCTCGATGTGGATGTCGGAGGCGCGCGATTCCACCGCGCGCTGCATGATCAGGTTGACCAGCCGGATGACCGGCGCCTCCGAGGCCAGGTCGCGCAGATGCTCGACGTCGTCCTCGCCGGCGACCGCCTCGTCGCTCAAGTTCTCGACGATCTGGCCCATCGCCGAGCGGCCGCCGCCGTACAGCCGCTCGATCGCGTCGTCGATCTCGGAGCGGATGCCCACGCAGGCGTCGACCCGGCGCCCGGCGATCATCCCCACCGCGCGCCGGCAGAATTCGTCCCGCGGGTTGGCCATGACCAGGCGCACCGATTCGGCGTCGTCGGCGATCGGCACCACGTGGTGCTCGCGCATGAAGCGCATCGGCAGTTCGATCCCGCCCGGCGGCACCTCCGGGTAGTCCTTGTTGCCCAGCAGCGGCAGGTCCAAAAGCCCCGCCATCGCCTCGGCCACGTCGCGCTCGGACACCAGCCCGAGGCGGATCATCAGCCCCAGGAA
>JBFJNB010000228.1:0-5148 GCA_041633655.1 Lysobacterales bacterium
GGCGATCACGGTCTACACCGGGCGCGCCCGCCCGGATCCGGCGTTCGCCCCGCGCGAGGTGCTGGTGATCTTCGACGGGATGACCGAGGAGCTGGCCGAGGACTACATCCAGGCGCGGGAACAGATCGAGGAGTTCGGTGTCCCATTGCCCGTACTGCCGGATGGAACCGAGGCGGTAGCGCGGTCCGGGAGTTATACGTATAGTATCCGCTCTCGCGCCACGCTACCCAACGGCGCCTGGGCCGAACTGGAGGCGACGATCCGTCCCGGTGGGGCCATCCAGGGGCGCCCCTTCAGAATCATTCGCTGGAAACAATCTTAGACCGCATATTGCACGAGTTTCGCTAGGTATTGGCTGATTACTGAGTTGATTCCATGAATTGCAAATGTATTAGCGGACGGCATACTAACGCACATGATGACGCTGCCGGTTTGTCGCCGGATTGCACGGCGCATTTCGACCGATCCCCCTTGAGGCATGGCTATGGCCATGACTCGGCGGACGATCGGCCAAACTGCACTCGTGAAATCCACCGACAATTCCGGCAACTCGTGCAACCTGCGGTCTGAGCCCCGACTCAACCGATGACGAGTATTGCGATCAAGAACTGGCAGCGCCTGCGCAAGCATCGCGTGGTCAAGGGAGTCGAGGGTTTCCTCAACTGGTGGTGGGGTGAGTTGCTCGACGGGCTGCCACCGCGGCTGCGCGAGTTTCTGTCCCCGCCGCGGGAGCGGCTGACCGCCCGGATGCACTCCGACGAGGTCTGGCTGAGGCGCGACGGCGAGGAACTGGGGCGCTTCAAGGTCGGCGACGACGAGGAGATCGGGCGCCAGGTGGTCGGCGGCGCGCTGGCCCGGTTCGAGGACGGGCGCCCCCGGGCCTGGTTCCTGATCGACGCCGACGAGGTGCTGACCCAGCGCCTCAGCCTGCCGGCCGCGGCCGAGGACAACCTGCGCTCGGTGCTGACCTACGAGATGGACCGGTACACCCCGTACACGGCCGACCAGGTGTGCTTCGACGTCAAGATGCTGGAGCCGCGCGAGGGTTCGAACCAGATCCGGTTCGAGCTGATCATCGTGCCGCGGGCCACGATCGACAAGATCTGGAAGCTCGCCGCCGATCGCGGCCTGGCGCTGGATGGAATCGACGTCTGCCGCCAGAGCGACGACGGTGCGCTCGAGGAATACGGCGTCAACCTGCTCGATCCCCCGCGGCGCGCGCGCCGCGACCGCCGCCGAGCCAAGATCATCGCGGTGCTGGCCGGGCTGTTCGTGGCGCTGCTGTACGGGGTCATGTGGCAGTCGCTGGTGGCCCGCGAGCGCGCGCTGGAGGCGTTTCGCGCCGCCAGCGATCAGGCCGCGGCCCAGGCCCGGGAAGTGGCCGATCTGCGCGATCAGCTCAGCGAGGCGCGCGAGGCGGCGCTGTTTCTGTCGGCCAAGAAGAAGTCCCAGCCGGTGGTCATGAACGTGCTCAACGAAATCAGCCGCCTGCTGCCGGACGAGGTCTGGATCCAGCGCCTCCAGCTCAACGGCGACAAGGTCGACCTCACCGGTCAGGCGCCGGAGGCCTCGACGCTGCTGCAGTTGATGGAGCAGTCCCCGTGCCTCGGCGGGGCGGTGGCGAAGGGTCCGTTCACCCCGGACGTTCAGTCCGGCAAGGAGCGGTTCACGATCGAAGTGGCGATCCAATGCAAGGGTGTCGGCAATGGCGCAGCTGCTGCCGGATAAAGAAAAACAGCGGCCGCTGGCCTACATGCTGCTGGTGGTGACGGCGATTCTGGTCTACTGGATCGGGTTCCACTGGTTCTTCCAGCGCCACGCCGAGCTGAGCGAGGAGATGGACCAGTTGCGCGCCAGTGAAGCGCGCTTCCAGGGCATGATTGCGCAGCGCGAGCGGCTGGAAGAGGAGCTGAGCAGGGTTCGCCAGTTCGAGGCCGACAGCGACCTTTTCTTGAAGCAGGCCAGCGCCAGCCTCGGCTCGGCCGAGTTGACCAACCGGCTCAAGGAGATGATCCGGCTGCACGCAAGCGAGGGCGAGCAGAACTGCCAGGTAATCAGCAACCAGTTGATGCGCGGGCGCGTGCAGGAGCCGTTCGAGCGGGTGACCAACAAGGTGCGGCTGCGCTGCGAGCTGGAGGACCTGAGCAAGGTGCTTTACCACCTTGAAAACGGGACCCCGTACGTGTTCGTCGACGAACTGAGCATCTATCGCCACGTGACCCGGCGCCGGCGCGGCCGCGAGACGGTCGAGCAGCGAACCCTCGACGTGCGTTTCGACCTCTCGGGCTACCTGAAGTCATGAAGCCGGGCCAGCTCGCCATCGTGCTGCTGGCCGGCGGTTGCGCGCTGCTCGCGCTGACCTGGGTGCTGTTGCTCGGTGGCGTCGGTCAGCAGATCACCCCCGCCGAGCCGCTCGAGCGTTCCGACTGGGTTGGCGCCGGCGGGGTCGAAGAGGACGAGTTCGCGCTGCCGCCGATGGAGGCCTATGCCGAGGTGACCGCCCGACCGCTGTTCAACGAGGACCGCAAGCCGGCGCCCCCTGGTTCCCAGGACCCGGGCCCGGACGAGACTGAGAACGGCAATCAGGAACTGGTGGAACTGAACGTCACCGTGACGGGGATCATCATCACGCCGGAAAAGAGGGTCGCGATGGTGGTCGACAACGCGACCAAGGAGCCGCTGCGCCTGAGCGAGGGGATGCCGCTGGAAGGCGAGCAGTCGGCGTGGACCCTGACCAGCATCCAGCCCCGCAAGCTGGTGTTCGACGGGGGCGGCGTCGGACCGCAGGAAGTGGCGCTGGAGACCTACACCCAGGCGCTCAAGGGCGGTAGCCCGGCCCGCGCCCGCGCGACCCCGATCGCGGCCCCGGCGCAGGCGGGCGAGGAGCAGGCCGAGGCGAGCCAGTCCCCGACCGAGGATGACCGGGCCGCGCGCGCGGAGGAAATCCGCCGCCGGGTGGCCGAGCGGCGCGCGCAACTGCGCGAGGAAGCCGCGCGTCGGCGAGAAGAACAACAGCAGGAAAACGACAATGAGTGACGTATTCCGCGGCGGCGCCTTTGCCCCGCATCGCATTCCGACTGCCGCGGCAGTTGCGCTGCTGGTCCTGGCGGCCGGCTGCGCGACGCGGCCGGTGCCCGAGCGCACCCGGCCGGCCGCGCCCGAGCCCGCTGCGCCGAGCGCCGAAGTCGCCCGCGCCGCGGAAGGCCCGCTGGCGCCGGCGGCGGCGCCGGGCGAGCCCCGCAAGCGCGCCGAGATCTTCGAGGGCACTGGCCAGTTCATCGACGCCGACGCGGCCAGCCAGCGCCGGCCGGACAGGGACGAGGAAGGCGAGGTCACGTTCAACTTCGAGGGCCAGCCGATCCAGGAGGTGGTCAAGGCGATCCTCGGCGACCTGCTGGAAGAAAACTACGTGATCGCGCCCGGGATCTCCGGCAACGTGACTTTCTCTACCGCCAATCCGATTCCGCGCAGCCAGGCGCTCAAGGTACTGGAGCTGCTGCTGTCCTGGAACAACGCGGCGATGGTCCATTTCGACGGGCGCTACCACGTGGTCCCCACGGCCAGCGCGGTGCCCGGCCACCTGACCCCGACCACCGCGCCGCTTGCCGGGCAGCGGGGCTTCGAGGTGCGCGCCTACCAGCTTCAATACCTGGCCCCGGCGGAAATGCAGAAGTTGCTGCAGCCGTATGCCCGCGAGAGCGCGTTCGTCAGCGTCGACAACGCGCGCGGGCTGCTGGTGCTGGCCGGGACCCGCCAGGAGCTGGAGAACTACCAGCAGACCATCAGGGTCTTCGACGTCGACTGGCTGGAGGGCATGTCGATCGGGGTCTACGCGATCGAGCGGGTCGAGGCCGAGCTGGTCGCCGGGGAGCTGGAGACCGTGTTCGGCGAGGGCTCCGGCACGCCGCTGGCCGGGATGTTCCGGTTCCTGCCGGTGGAGCGGCTGAACTCGATCATCGTGATCACCCCGCAGCCGAAGTACCTGGACAAGGCGGCCGAGTGGATCGAGCGCCTCGACCGCGGCGGTGAATCGGCCGGCACCCGGCTGTACGTGTACAAAGTCAAGAACGTCAAGGCCACCGACCTGGCCGACACCCTGAGCGACGTGTTCGGGAGCGGCGGGCGGTCCGGCTCGCGCACGCGTTCCGGGGACGCAACCGATCCGTTCGCGCCCGGCCTGGAGGTGGGAGAGATCACCTCGATCAACGATCCGCGGCGGCGCGCCCGGGAGGAGCGGGAACAGGGACAGGAGGCCCGCCCGGCGGCGCGGCGCGAGGGCGAGGGCGTGGCGCTGGTCGACGGCGAGGACATCCGGATCACCGCGGTGGAGGAGCAGAACTCGCTTCTGATCCGGGCCACGCCGCAGCAGTACGACTCGGTGCTGGACGCGATCAAGCGGCTGGACATCGAGCCGCTGCAGGTGCTGATCGAGGTGATGATCCTGGAGGTGACCCTGAACGAGAACCTCAACTACGGGGTCCAGTGGTTCTTCGAGAACGCGGTCAACAGCCTTCCGGATGACCCGTTCGGTGCGGGGACCGGGGGCGACACCGGCGGCAAGGGCGCGCGGCTGCTCAAGGGTTTGTTCGACGCAGACGCGCCGATCAGCCCCGACCGGTCCGGCAGCATCGGCTCCAGCGGCTTGTCGTACGCGATCCGCGGCGGCGACACTGCCGCGTTCGTTACCCTGCTGGAGGCCCACACCGACGTGCGTGCGATCGCCGCCCCGTCGATGCTGGTGCTGAACAACCGGGAGGCCAACATCAACGTCGGCACCCAGATCCCGGTGACCTCGACGGTGTTCAGCACCGGCACCGGCAACAACCTGGGCGCCAACCGGGTGCAGTTCCGCGACACCGGCGTGACCCTGAACGTCGTGCCCCGGGTCAACCCCGGTGGGATGGTGTTCATGGAGGTGGCCCAGGAGGTCAGCAACCCGGTGCCCGGCTCGGATGCCAACAACCAGAACTTCTCGGTCAGCCAGCGGCGCCTGGACACCGAGGTGGCGGTGCAGAGCGGCGAAACCGTGGTCCTCGGCGGGCTGATCCAGATCAACGACAACAAGACCAAGAGCGGTTTGCCGGGGCTGTCGCGGATCCCCCTGATCGGCGGACTGTTTGGCACCCAGTCGACCGCACTGATGCGCAC
>JBFJNB010000229.1:0-5122 GCA_041633655.1 Lysobacterales bacterium
CACTCGCCGCCGGCTGCACCACGCTCGTACACCCGGCCTGCGAGACGCCGTTCTCGGCGCTGGCGCTGGCGGTGCTGGCCGAGCGCGCCGGCCTGCGCGTATTGCCGGCGCTTTTCTACGTTCCGAGCCCGATGCTCAACGCGTTTGCGGTCGGCTCGCGCGCGCGCTCCGCGATCGCGGTCACCGACGGGTTGCTGCGCGAACTGGACTTGCGTGAACTCGTCGGCGTGCTGGCGCACGAGATCAGCCACATCCGCAACAACGACCTGCGGGTGATGGGGCTGGCGGATCTGTTCAGCCGCATCACCAGCATGCTGTCGCTGGTCGGCCAGTTTCTGTTGTTGCTGAACCTTCCACTGATCCTGTTCGCGCAAGTGTCGATCAACTGGTTTGCGATCGCGCTGCTGGTGTTCGCGCCGAGCCTGAGCGCGCTGGCGCAGCTCGCGCTGTCGCGCACGCGCGAGTTCGACGCCGATCTGAACGCCGCGCGCCTGACCGGCGACCCCGACGGGCTGGCGCGCGCGCTCGAGAAGCTCGAGTACCTCCAGGGCGGCTGGCTGGAACGGGTCTTCATGCCCGGCCGGCGGCTGCCGCAACCCTCGATCCTGCGCACCCACCCGGAAACCGCCGAGCGCATTGCCCGGCTGATGGCGCTGAAGCCGCGGCTCGAAGAGACGCCGAACGTCGCGCGCGCGATTCCGCCGTTCGATCCGGAGCGGGCGTTCGGCGCGCGGCCGACCAGGCGCCCGCGCTGGCACGCCAACGGCCTCTGGTACTAGCTACTCGCGCACGCGCAGGTTGAAATTGATCACCACGCGGGTGTCGGTGTCGGTCTGCGTGGTGCCGTAGTGTTCCTGGTTGTCGAACAGCACGAGCTGATTGTCCTCGGACTTGATCTTCTCATCGCCGATGACGGTGCAGCCGTTGCAGGCGTTCACGTGATAGACCCCGATGAGGTATTTTTCCGACAGGCCCGACTCGGGCGGGATGTCGAAATGCGGCGGGTGCTCGATGACCTCGCCCTGGTTGGTATAGAGGTTGGCCTTGATCCGGGTGACGCCGATGAAGCGTCGCCTGGCCTGGATCAGCCCGACCATCTGCCGCACCGGCTCGAAGAAATACGGGTTGATCACCTGGCCGTCGTTCATGAACGTGTGGGTGAACATGTAGTGCTGGTCGCGGGTCGTGACGCGGTCGTTGTAATGCCACGCGATCTTCTCGGTCATGAAAAGGTCGCGGATCACGCGATACAGCGGGTCGGGCAGAAAATCCTGATAGATCTCGGTCATGCAAGGCTTAGCATACCGAAACCGGCCGGCCGTTGCGGTGCCCGCCCGCTGCGTTCAGCCGTCGTCGCGGCGCCGCAGTTCGGTGCCTTTGATCCGCGGCCGCTCCGATTCGATCTCCTTGACGCACAGGCAGTAGTAGGTCTTGAGGTATTCGCCCTTCAGATCCCGATCGGTCACGTAGCAGGCCGGCCGCGCGCCGAACTGGCTGCCGAACAGCCACCAGTACTGGCCCTGCTCGGCCTTGCGGACCTTGCAGACGTGTACCCGGCTGACCGGCGGCGCGGTGTTCTTCTCGGTTTCCGCGACCGCGCCGTGCTGCTGGCAGATCGCGGGACAGGTCTGCTCGCTGCCGTCGAACCATCCGACCGCCTGATCGGCGAACGAGCCGTTCGGAATCGGCGCGGCAACCGCGACGCCACCGGACAACGCCAGCAGCGAAAAACAAAGCCGACTCAATCGATTCATCGCTACACCCTCAGTTGAGTGGAACATGACAATATAGACGCTCCGACCGAGCCTAGACTCCCTCCTCGGCCAGTTCGTGCAGCGCGGCAAACGGCTCTTCGTGGTCGACCGCGAAATGGAGCTTCAGCAGCGGGTCGGCGTCGATCGAGCGCAGGAACGCGGCCGCCGCGTCGCGCCGCCGGCGGCTGGTGATGCTCTTGCCGATCTGGTACCGGGGCAGCGGCAGCTCGCCGTCGCCAGAGGAGTCGGCCAGGTCCACGACCAGGGTCACCCCGCCGCGGAACTGGTGCTCGGGCACCCGGGCTCCATCGTCGCGCGGCACCCGCTCCGACTGGGTCAGCGACACGAACACCTGCGGCTGGACCCGCCCGCTGAGCTTAACCCGCATCGCGCGGCGCAGCGTGTGCACCTCGAACTTGCGCGTTGGGTCGAGCTCCAGCGCGGCGGCGAATTCGGGCGCGGCCTCGAACGCCTTGCGGATCAGCGCGTGGAGCCGGATGCGGTAGACGCGGGTCTTTTCGAACAGCGCCTTGCGGTCGCGCAGGTACAGGCACTCGTCGGCATAGGTCTTGAGCAGGTCGATGATGTCGCGGTAGCGCGACATCACCTTGGCGCGCACTTTGGGCCGGAAATCCGACGCCTTGAAGGCCGGCCAGCGCAGCGTATCGGCCGACAGCGCGCGGGCGCCGTCGCGGCCCAGCTCGTCGTGGGCGCGCGGGAAGATCCCGTGGCGGCTGAACGCCTCGACGAACGCGACCCGGTAGTTGTGGCGGTCGTCCGAGACCATCTCGAAATCCGCGGTGATCAGCGCGCGCAGGTAGTCGAAGAAGGTCACGTCGACCGCCGGCAGGTAATCCAGCGCGCGGATCGCCATCGTCAGCACGTGGCGCGCGGACTTGGCGGCCTCGCCGGCGAGGCGCCCGACCAGGTCCGGGTGGATCGCGCCGCTGGGCAGCACCCCGGTGCCGCCGGTGGAGATCCGCAGCAGATCTGCGATCCGGTGCTTGTAGATCGCCAGCAGCGCGTCGAACACGCCCGCGACCAGGATCGCGCCGCGCGCGTGTGGGGTATACAGCCGGTCCAGCGCGCCGGGGTCGGGCGGGTTGCGCTGCCAGCGGCCGTCGCGGACGCTGCCGATCGCCGAGCGCAGCGCCTCGCGCCCGCTCGCGGCGCGCCCGAACTGCACCGCGAGCTTGCCCAGCAGCGACTCGGCCTCGAGGTCGCCGCGGGTGCGCTCGATCTCAGTCTGCAGAAGCTCCGGGATCGTGAAATGCTGCAGCAGCGCTACGATGTCGGCGAACGCCTCGTGCAGCGCCAGCACGTCCGGATTGGTCGGCTCGTTGAAGCGCCGGTACATCCCGTCGAGGATCGCGTGGGTGGTCTCGTGGGCGATCACGTCGCGCGACAGGCAGGTATAGACCGGCGTGCCCGGAAAATGATGCCCGGGGTCGGCCGGGGCCTCGAAATAACCGAATTCGAGCGCGACCTTTAGCGGGCTGTAGTACGCGTTGGCCTGCTCCAGCGCGTGCGGCCGGATGGTCAGCCGCTGGACGAACTCGTCGTCGGCGTTGGAGCGTCCCGGACGCGGCCGCGGGCGCCACAGGATCGGGCGTCCGAGCGCGTGCTCGAAGTGCTCGACGGTCTTCATCGCCACCGCGTAGACCATCTGCTGGTGGAACTGCGGGTTGCCCTCCGACGGGGCCCAGCCGTCCTGCGCCAGCAGCCGCTCGTGGTTGAGATTCACCCCGGCGTAGCTGCGCGGGCCCTTGTCCTCGACCGCGAGGTACTCGCCGACCGGCCCCTTGGTCAGCTTCTCCCAGCGCACGTTCAGCGTGACCTCGTTGGCCTCGGCGGTTTCCAGCCGGTTCGACAGGCTCGGGTCGGTGGCGTAGACGCGCAGCCGCCGGTGCGGCGGGTCCGGCACCTCGGGATCGGCCATCCCGACCGGCGGCAGCGCGGGCTTGAGCGCGCTGACCGCCTTGCTCTTGGGCAGCGGGGCGCGGCCGGCGACCGGGTAGCGCGCGGCCAGGTGCCGGCGCAGCGCGAGCGACGCCTCCGGGTCTTCGATCACCGCCTCCATGAACGCCCGCAGCCTGGCCGCCGGCAGTTCTCTGGTTTGGTCCGGGTCGGGCACGATGTCCTGGAGCGCGCCGCTGAGGAGCCAGCGCTGCGCCAGCTCGATGTTGAACATCTCCTCGCGCGCGACCGCGCGGTCGATCCCGAGCCCGGTCAGCACGCGCAGAAAGCCGAACGAGCTGTCGGAAGCGTCGCTCTTCGGAAGCGTGAGCATGGGCTTGACCGCGAGCGCGGCGCGCGCCTGCAGGATGCCGTTGCCGAAGAACTTCTTGTTGGATTTGACCCGCGCCTTGGTGAACAGCGCGTGGCGCACCGCCTCCACCCGGCGCCAGTCGTCGGGCAGCTCGTCTTTGTACTTCTCGATCCACAGCGCCGCGGCCGCGGCCACCTGCGGGGTGGCGCTGGAGGTGCCCTCGCCGTTGAGCCGCACCACGTCCGGGCAGCCGAACCGGGCCCACGGGATGTTCGGGGTGTAGGCGGCCAGCGCGAAGCGCATCGCCGAGCGCGGACCGTAGCTGCCCTCCAGCGCGCGACCCTTCAAGTCGGCGTAGGGCTCGTGGTTGGCCATCACCCCGCAGACCCCGATCACCCGGTCGTAGCGCGCCGGGTAGACCATCCGCCGCGGCGGGAACGCCGACACGTGGTTGCCGGCCGCCGCGCACAGGCACAGGCCCGCCTCGTAGGCTTCGTCGACCGCCTCGGCCCAGGCCCGCGTCGGCACCCCGCCCATGCTCAAGGTCGCGACCGCGCAGCCCTGGTCGGCCGCGTAGCGAAGCGCGCGCGCCAGCGCGCTGGTGCGCAAAAGCACGACCGAGTCGGCGACCCGGATCGGGACGATCTCGGCATCCGGCGCCCCGCCGATGATCGCCCCGCCGTGGGCCGCGACCGGCCCGCCGGCGAGGATGCTCAGGGTGCCGGTGCCGTGACCGGAGTTGTCGAAGATCAGGCGCCGGTTGTCCGGATCGGAGGCGCTGTTGGGGTTGCCGTCGCGGCCGACGAAGTTCCACTCGAGGTCGCGGCGCAAGTGCGCCGGGACCGTTTCGTGGGCCGGGTGGTAGCCGGTGTCGAGGTGGGCGATCCGGGTGCGCGGCGCGCCGAACTCGACCTCGGCCGCGGCCGCCTCGAGCTGGGTGAAATCGGGCCCGCGGTGCCAGGCGAACCGATCCGGTCCGAGTGCCTTGCCGTTGCCGCCGTCCTGCGGCACCGCGGCGCAGTCCTCGCCGACCGCGAGCCGGCCCGGCACCGCGGCCGGGTCGGGCTGCTCGCGGAACACGTGGACCAGGTCCGGCTCG
>JBFJNB010000230.1:0-5122 GCA_041633655.1 Lysobacterales bacterium
CGCCCTGCGGGCGCTAACACCAGGCGCCATGACGGCGTTGCATTGCTGGCCCATGGAACGACCATGCGCGGCGCAATGCGCCTGGTCCTGGCGCCTGGTGTTAGCGCTGAGTGTCAATTTTTTTACGGGACAGGACACTAGGCGCAATCGGACATTGTACGATGAAGCCGAGGGCAAGCGGAGATGGGTTGGCAGCGAATGGAACTGAGCGCGAGGATCGCCCGAATCGAACCATCGGCGACGATGGCGGTGAGCATGCAGGCGGCGGCGCTGCGCGCGGCCGGTCGCGACATCATCGCGCTGAGCGCCGGCGATCCGGATTTTCCGACCCCGGCCAACGCGGTCGCAGCCGCGATCGAGGCGATCCATGCCGGCCAGACCAAATACACGCAGGTCGACGGCACCCCGGAGCTGAAGCGGGTGATCGCCGACAAGCTCGAGCGCGACCACGGCCTGGGCTACTCGATGGCCGAGATCCTCGTTTCCTCGGGCGCCAAGCACTCGATCTTCAACTGCCTGCTGGCCCTGCTCGGCCCTGGCGACGAGGCGATCGTGCCGGCGCCGCACTGGGTCTCGTTTCCGGACATGGTGCGACTGGCCGAGGCCACCCCGGTGGTGGTGCCGTGCGCGATCGAGTCCGACTACAAGCTGAGCCCGGCGGCGCTGGAGGCGGCGATCGGCCCGCGCACCCGCGCGCTGATCCTGAACTCCCCGTGCAACCCTACCGGGATCGCCTACCGACCCGATGAACTGGCTGCGCTGGGCGAGGTGCTGCGTCGCCACCCCCGGATCGTGGTGATCAGCGACGACGTCTACGAACGCATTTACTGGGGCGAACCACCGCTTGAGAACCTGGTGCAGGTGTGCCCGGACCTGCGCGAGCGGGTGGTGCTGGTCAACGGGGTGTCCAAGACCTACGCGATGTCCGGCTGGCGGATCGGCTACGCCGCGGCGGCCCCGCACCTGATCGAAGCGATGCGACGGATCCAGAGCCAAAGCACGTCCAATCCCTGCTCGGTGTCGCAGGCCGCGGCGGCGGCGGCGATCGCCGGGCCCCAGGACGACGTCGCGCGAATGGCCGAAGCCTACCGCCGGCGCCACGACCGGATCGCCGCGGTCATCGACGGCTGGTCCGGGGTCCGCTTTCGGCGCGCCGAGGGCGCGTTCTACCTGCTGCTCGACTTCTCATCGGTGCTCGCCGCGCGCGGTCTGGCCGACGACGCGGCGCTGGCCGCCGACCTGCTGGAGCAGGCCGGGGTCGCGCTGGTTCCGGGCAGTGCCTTTGGCGCCCCCGGTTGCCTGCGGCTGTCGTTCGCGGCGTCGACCGAGACCCTCGACCGTGCGCTCGCGCGCTTGAGCGACTACCTCAACGGGTAGATTTCCTACGCCGCCGGTCGGCCGTTGGCGCTGGTGTCCGGCGCACGCGCGGCGCATGATCGCCAGAGCGTCGGCGCACCCCGGCGCGAGACAATCCAGGAGGACCGACGATGGCAAGGATCGCCACGACCCGTCCCCCGGCGCGGGGATTCACCCTGTCCGAACTGCTGACGACGCTGGCGGTGCTGACGATTCTGGTGTCGGTGGCCGGCCCGGCGCTGACCGATTTTCTGGCCCGAGCGCAATTGAAGGCGGCCCACGATCGGTTGTTCACGCACCTGCACCTGGCGCGCACGCTGGCGGTCAGCGAAGGCCGGCGGATCGTGCTCTGTCCGAGCACCGACGGCACCGGCTGCGCCCCGGACCCGAACTGGGAACGCGGCTGGATCGTGTTCGCCGACCGCGACGCAAGCCGCGAGCGCGAGGCCAGCGAAGAACTGATCCGGGTCGCCCAGGGAATGATCCCCGAAGTGCGCCTGACCACCTCGCGGGCCCGGCGCCGGATCAGCTATTTCCCGTCCGGCCGCTCCCCCGGCAGCAACGTGACCTTCATCGTGTGCCATCGCAATCGGGACGTGGCGCCGCGGGCGATCATCATCTCGAACCAGGGGCGGGTCCGCAGCAGTGCCGAGCGCCCCGGCGGCCAGCCCATCGTGTGCGCGCGTTGAACCTCCGACCGACCCGACGGCTTGACTGGTGACTCGGAATTACCGACAATTTCGCGCCTCCCGTTCCCCGGTAGCTCAGTTGGTAGAGCAGCTGGCTGTTAACCAGCGGGTCGGCGGTTCGAGCCCGTCCCGGGGAGCCAGATTCCCGATCCGAAGCCGTCCCATGGGGCGGCTTCGTCGCATTCGATACGCGCCGCTCGGCAGGCGCGCGTCATCCCCGGGGAATAATCGCTGGCATGATTGGACCGCCCTTGCGATAATCCGCGCCAGTTCTTGATGCGCCTCGATCCGCGATGAGTTTGCTCGACCAACTCGAACGCCAAGCTCGGGAACGCCGCGAGCAGGAGGAACGCGACGAAGCCCTGCGCAGCGAGCGGCGCGACTTCTACCGCACCCATACCGCTCCGGCGATGCGCAAGATCTTCGACTATCTGAAGACGCTGAGCTCGCACCTTAAATATCTCGATCAGACCAGCCAGAAGCACTACACGATCCCGCAATACGGCCAGGTGACCGCGACCATCGATCCCGATATCAAGGTGCGCCTGTCCACCGAGAAAGGCGTGCGCAGCGAGATCCTGATCCTGGCCACCGGTCACATCGACGAGCGCTCGTCTCAGCGCGTGACCGTGAACGCCCAGCAGGCCGAGGCGCTCGATCAGGTGATCATCGACCACTCGTTCAGCGCCAGGAAGCGGGTGCACAAGAACGCCGAGGGCGAAGTGGTTGGCGGCACCTATCGGATTGTCGGCGAGTTTCTGCTGCGCGGCACGATCCAGGCGCGGGTCGAGTCGCCGGAAATCGAACTGGAACTCTCCAATTTCGTCGAGCTGGGTATCCAGCGGCGCAAGATACGCGCCGACCAGATCGACGATGAGTTCATCGACCGGCTCGGGCGCTACCTGGTCGGCAACGACCAGAGTCTGTTGCGCGATGACGTATCCGGCGATTACCGGGATCGGATTCAGCGGCGATTGCAGCGCTCGGAGCGGGAAAAGAAAATGGAGATGCTGGATTACGAAATCGGCCAGATCGATCGCGAGGAACGATCCAAGGCGAGCATCACCGGGCGCATCACCCAGCGCTTTGCGTTCCTGGCGAGACGTCTGAAGAAGGCGCAAGAGCCCGATTGATTCGGCGGCGGGTCGCGGCCGGCGGCCTGTTGCTCAGGGAGAGGAGGGAACATGAGTGGCGGGAACCTGTACGCGACGTTTTGGGTCACCGGCGTCCTGGTGTATCTGCTGCCTACCCTGATTGCAGCCTACCGGCACGCCAACAGCCTGTGGTCGATCGCGGTGCTCAACCTGCTGTTCGGCTGGACCCTGATCCTGTGGTTCGGCGCTTCGGTGTGGGCCATCACCGACAAGACCGACTCGCGCTAGCGGGGGATGGACTGAACTTCGGCGATGGCCGCACCCAAGTTCTCCAAACCGGGATTGCTCGAGTTCCTGAAGGAGTCCGCGATCGCCGGCCTGCTCAATCCGGCGACCGCACGCAGCCGGCGACACGCGGCCGAGCAGCTGCTGATGCAGCTCGACGAGGACGAGGCTCGCGACCTGCGCAATCTGGACGTGGACGAGCTGTGCGGCCGCTTCCACAAGCTGCAGGGGTCCACGATCCGACCGGAGTCGCTGCGGCTCTACAACGCGCGGCTGAAGGCGGCGCTCAGCGACTACTTCGCGTGGATCGACAACCCCGACGGATTCGTACCCACGGGCGGCGAGGCCCGGCAGTTGCGGCGCCGCAGCGACGGGGCGGCGGGCGACAAGTCGAGCGAGGAACAGGCGCTGGAGGCGATCAAACTGAGCGCGCCGCAGCAGCCGGCCGAGCTGATTCCGATTCCGATCCGGCCCGATCGCGTGGTCTACGTTCACAACCTGCCGCTCGACCTGACCCCGGCGGAGGCCGACAAGGTCGCGCGGGTGGTCAAAGCGCTCGCCGCGGAACACGACGAGTGACCCGACCCGCGCCATGAATCGCTATCTGCTCGCCGCGCCGCTGGCGCTGTTCGGGATCTCCGGAATCGGCCTTTATTTCTATTTCATGCGCCCGGGCCTGGAGGGACCGTTCCACGACAGCCTGGTGCCGGAGCTGATCGGCTTCTGTCTGGAAGGCTTCTTCCTGGTCGGCCTGCTGACGTTCATCCAGCAGAGCCGGGAACACGAACGCCGGCGCGAGCTTTGGCTGAGCCTGCGCGGATCGCTACGCGAGTTCCTGAGCTACCTGGACATCGCCTTCCTGGGCCCGGACGCCGAACCGAGCAATTCCCGGGCCCTGGAGCGCGATCCGCAAGTCATCGATCGGCTGCTCTCCGAGCTGAAGGAATCGGAGCTCGATCTGGACTCCATGGTGGCGCTGAAGCAACTCGGGATTCGCTCGCTTTCGCTGGCACACGACCTGATCGCGGTGGCCGCGCAGCTCAGCGCGGCCCACATGCGCTGGTGGATCGCAATCGTCGGCAGCATGCGCAAGCTGTCGGAGGCACGCGACCGCGAACAGCTCGAGCAGAGCGTCTACACGCTGCTGTTGAACCTGCAGGAGTTCGACCGGCTCAGGGTCTAGCGCATCCAGCGGTGACTAGCGCACCCAGCAGTCCCGGATCGTGCCGGTGCCGGTGATGGTCTTGACGCCGACCTCGTTGAGCCCGAAGTTGCCGCACTCGGTGTCATCCGCCTGGCCGCCCTGGGGCGTGGCCACCAGCGTGTACGTGGTCGGGTTGACCTGGCCACCGATGAGGTACCAGGCGCTCTCGGAATTGAACGTCGCGGCCACCGCGGTGGCGGTATCGCAGCCCGCGGCGTTGTACGCCGAAAACCGGGTGAAACAGCGCTCCAGGCCCTGGGACGCCTCCAGCAGCGCGGTCTTGCCCTCGACGCGCCGGGTGCGGGTCAGGAAATTGTCGTACGCCGGCACCGCGATCGAGGCCAGGATCGCCAGAATCGTGATCACCACCAGCATTTCGATCAGCGTGAATCCGCGCGCTTTCATGTTGCTCTCCGGTGCCCGGCGCCGAACCGGCGCCGGGTGTAGATTGGATCTCATTCTTCGTGGTCCTGTCCCCAGCCGACCCGGCCGTC
>JBFJNB010000231.1:0-5098 GCA_041633655.1 Lysobacterales bacterium
GTCCCCGGCGGCGGCGTGGCGGTGCCGCTGTTCGCGGACCTGAAGCGGCACAAGATGGGGCCGGGCCTGGCCGAGAGCTTCGCCGGGGGCGAGATCGCCAACGACGAATTCACCACCGCCCGGTTGTGGGGCGTGGCCGATACCGCGCCGTACCTGCACGACGGGCGCGCGACCACGTTGCGTGAAGCGATCGAGTTTCACGGCGGCGAGGCGCAGGCCGCGCGCGATGCGTTCCTGGCCCTGCCGGCGCACAAGCAGGCGAACCTGATCCGATTCCTGGGCAAGCTGCGCACTCCGGTCGATCCGAACGGGGAGCTGTTCGACTCGCGTTGACGGCAGCGGACACCAGGTCAGGCTCGTTGGTGCGAACGAGCCTGGCCCCCGCCGGCGCCGACGGGGGCTGATTGCAACAATCTTTAAAACACTTCCGCCGCGGTTTGGTTCATAGTTGTGCTAGCAGCTATGAGCGCTCATCCAGACATCGATTTCGCACCCCTTCCGTCGTTCGACGAGGCGGATGCGGCGACGCGTTCCGCGAAGATCGCCACCCACCCGGATTACTATCCTGCCCAGAGCAATCTCAGGGCGGAGATCCGGCGCGCCCGGAGCATTTATCAAAGCCTCTCGCGGGCGACCGGACAGGTGTTCGCCGACCTCCGGGTCGGGCGAGCGCTCCAGCCGAAAATGCTGGCGCGGCCGCTGGCCCGGATGATCGCCAGCGTGATTCGCAACCCGGAGGCGATGATCTGGATGCGCCGGCTGCATCCACCGATGGAGCCCTACCTGGTGGCACACTCGGTGCGGACTTCCGTGCTGGCCGTGGTGCTGGCCAGGCAGATGGGGATGGCGAAGCCGCAGCTCGAGCGTGTCGGCGCCGCCGCGCTTTTGTGCCAGATCGGCAAGACCAAGCTGCCCACCAAGCTGCTGGAGCAGCACGGGCCGCTGTCGGACGAGGAGCTGACCCGGCTGCGGCATCACGTCGAGCTGGCCGCCGAGGTCTTCGGGCACTGCCCCACGATACCGCCGGACGTGGTCGAGATCGCGATCAACCACCTGGAGCGCTACGACGGCAGCGGGGTGCCGAGTGGCAAGGCCGGCGATCAGATTCCGGTTCTGGCACGGATCGTCGGAATGGTCGAATGGTACGACGCGATGACCAGCGTCAAGCCCTACACCCGACGGGTCCTGAACACCACCGAATCGATGGACTACCTGTACCAGCAGCGCGACGTGCTGTTCCAGGAGCAGCTCGTGGACGAGTTCATCCGCGCGATCGGCATCTACCCGAACGGCACGCTGGTGGAACTCAACTCGCGCGACGTGGCCCTGGTGCAGGCCCAGAATCCGCGCAACCGGACGCAGCCACGACTCCTGATCGTGCGCGACGCCAAGGGGCGCGCGCTGAAGAAATACATCAACCTCGACCTGGCCGAATTCAACCGCAAAACGGACCTCCCGTTGACGATCAAGCGCGCGCTGACGCCGGCCGAGTGCGAAGTGGACGCCAACCAGGTCATCGAATCCCGCTGCCAGGGCCTTTGGCAGCGCATTTTTCAGCCCGCCTGAGGGGCCACCGCGCATCGGCTCCCGAGCACGCGCGCGTCGCTCCGCCGGGCCGCGCCGGACACGATCCACTTTTTGCTTGACGGGCCAATGCGCCGGCCCGACCCTGCCGCGTCGAATCAACCGGATGAGGCAATGGTGGTGGCCGGCGCGCGCGACCTGTATCTGCTGGCCGACCGCAACGCGGGCGGCGCAGCGGAGCTGGCCGCCCTGGCGGCCATCGTGATCCCGCGCCTGTAGCTCGCTCGATCTCGTTGGCCGCGGAAAAAAAGGCCACACACCTTTTTTGCCGGTAAACTCCGCGGTTCGCCAACAGCGGAGATTTCGATGAAGAGCCGGTGGTCTGACGACGAGGCGCGCGCGACGGTGGCGACCTATGCCGATCAAGGGGTCGGCGAGGACCTGGCGCTGCGCGTCTACACCAGCCGCTTGATCGGAGGCGATCCGCGGCTGGTGATTCACGGCGGCGGCAACACCTCGGTGAAGACTGTGCTGGCCGATTTCGTCGGCGACGAATGCGAGGTGCTGTGCGTCAAAGGGAGCGGCTGGGACCTGTCCACGATCGAGCCCCCCGGGCTGCCGGCGGTGCGGCTCGAGCCGCTCGCGCGGGTGCGCGACTGGGAGCGGATGTCCGACGAGGACATGGTCAAGTTCCTGCGCTCCAACCTGCTCGACCCGGCCAGTCCGAACCCGTCGGTCGAGACCCTGCTGCACGCCTACCTGCCGCACAAGTTCGTCGACCACGCGCACGCCACCGCGGTGCTCGCGTTGAGCGATCAGCCCAACGGGATGGATATCTGCCGCGAGGTCTACGGCGAGCGCCTGGCGATCGTCCCTTACGTGATGCCGGGGTTCGAACTGTCGAAGGTGACCGCCGACGCGGTCGCCGCCAGCCCGGCGGTCGAGGGGGTGATCCTGCACAAGCACGGCATTTTCACTTTCGGCGACAGCGCCCGGGAATCCTACGAGCGCATGATCGAACACGTGGCACGGGCCGAGGCGCGCATCGCTCAGAGCCCAAAAAAGACGTTTATTGCGGCCAAACTGCCGGAAAAGGTCGCGAATGTCGCCGAAATTGCGCCGATCGTTCGCGGCGCCTGCAGTCAGAAGGTGACCCGCGGGCCGCGCCTGCAGATCATGGAATTCCGCACCTCTCCTGAGATCCGCGCCTTCGTCGACGGCGCCGAGCTGGCCGACTATGCCCGCCGCGGGGTGGTGACCCCGGATCACATCATCCGCACCAAGAACAAGCCGCTGATCGTGCCGTCGCCGGCGGACGGTCGCTTGGACGAGTTCGCCGCGGCCGTGGCACAGGCGGTGGCCGCGTACTGCCGCGAATACGAGGCCTATTTCGAGGCCGAGAATGCCCGCCAGCCGCAGCCCAAGACCCGACTCGATCCGCTGCCGCGGGTGGTGCTGGTCCCCGGGATCGGGCTGTTCGGGCTGGGAAAAAGCGCCAAAGACGCGGGCGTCGCCGCGGATCTGGCCGAGATTACGATCGACACCGTGACCGCCGCCGAGCGGGTCGGCCGCTTTGATGCGCTCGGCGACTCGGAGCTGTTCGAAATGGAGTACTGGTCGCTGGAGCAGGCCAAGCTGGGCAAGACCAAGGAACCGCCGCTGGCGCGCCAGGTAACCGTGGTCACCGGCGGCGGCGGCACGATCGGCGCCGCGATCGCCCGATTGTTCGCCGCCAGCGGCTCGGAGGTCGCGGTGCTGGACCGGGATGAGTCGGCCGCCCGCGCGGTCGCCGGCGAGATCGGCGGCGCGGCGCTCGCGATCGGCTGCGACGTGACCGACCCGCAAGCCGTGCGCGCCGCGTTCGACCAGATCTGCACCCGCTTCGGTGGCCTGGACATCCTGGTCTCCAACGCCGGCGGGGCCTGGCAGGGTCCGATCGGCGAGATCTCCGATACCGATCTGAGGGCGAGCTTCGAGTTGAATTTCTTCGCCCACCAGACGCTGGCGCAAAACGCGGTTCGGGTCATGCGGGAGCAAGGAACCGGCGGCGTGCTGCTGTTCAACACTTCCAAACAGGCGATCAACCCGGGCAAGAACTTCGGCGCCTACGGCCTGCCCAAGGCAGCAACGCTGTTCTTGTGCCGCCAGTACGCGCTGGAATACGGCGCGATCGGCATCCGCGCCAACGCGGTCAACGCCGACCGGATCAAAAGCGGCATCCTGAGCGAGGAGATGATCCGCTCCCGCGCCAACAGCCGCGGCGTGACCCCGGAGGATTACCTGGCCGGGAATCTGTTGCGCCAGGAAGTCAAACCCGAGGACGTCGCTCAAGCGTTCCTGCACCTGGCCCTCGCAACCAAGACCACGGCCGGAGTAGCCACCGTCGACGGCGGCAACATCCCCGCGGCCCTGCGCTGATTACAACTGAACGGCCAGCCGCACCCAAATCACCAGCAGCACGAGGTTGCTCAATATGTAGAACAGGAACCGCGGCGGGATCTTATTGAAGGTCAGGTGCACCAGCGAGTGCGCGACCCGCAAGGCGACATAGCCCCAGGCGAGCTTGACGAACCACGGATCGACCAAGCCAACAACCAGGATCAGGACGCAGACGATATAGAAAAGGACCGGAAACTCGAACAGATTGCGCAGGTGGTTGCCGGTCTTCAGCACCAGCTCCGAGGGCTCGGCGCCGCGAAAGACCTCGAAGTACTCGTTGGTCAATTCTCCACGCAACACCGCGCCCACGCGCACCTGGACGTTTCGCAGCATGACCAGAAACGTCCATCCCGCCATCGCCACGATCGGAAAGATCAACTGTTGGGATTCGAACGCTCATCAGATCCCCTCCTCAGTTGCCGCCGGACTCAGATGTTCGGCTCGACCAGGCGCCCGTCGGCCGGTGCCGCCGTGGCGGTCAAGCGAATCTTGAGCGCGCGCATCCCGATCCAGTAGACGATCGCCGGGACCGCGAATGCGGCCAGCGACGACGGCAGATAAGTAAAAGTCCAGTGCGCCTCGGCGGTGATCGGGTTGTACATCGCAAAGTACACGATCTGGCCGAGCACAACGCACCCCAGTCCGAGCACGTTGAATCCCTTCCAGTAGTAATAAGCGCCGTGCGGGGCGTTGTCGAAGATCGATTTCATGTCGATCCTCTGGCGGCGCAGCGCGAAGAAATCGACGAAACAGACCCCGGAAATCGGCGCGTACATGGTGCCGTTGTAGGCCAGGAACGCGTCGCCCATGTCGTACAGTTGCTGCGGCCAGACGATGAAGAACGCGCACGGCACCAGCGTCAGCACGATGATCTGCCACCAGGGTCTCAGGCGCAGCCCCGGCACGTGGCGCAGCGCGAGCCCGCTGGCGAACAGCGATACCGCGGTCGAGGTCACGTTGGCCAGCGCGACGAACCCGAGCGCCAGCACCCCCATCGCGACCCCGCCCAGCGGAACCATCCACTGGGTCGGGTCGTCGGAACCCACCACCAGCGCCGAGTACAGCGCGATCGAGGAGACCACCCCCGATGCCAGCCCGAGCTGCAGGATTTCCGGATACACCGAGTTGCGGCGAC
>JBFJNB010000232.1:0-5087 GCA_041633655.1 Lysobacterales bacterium
ATTAGACCGGGAGAAACAGCTCCCGATTGATGTCGCGGTGCAGATTGCCCGCGAGGTCGCGGGCGCCCTGAGTTATGCGCACGCGCGCGGCGTGATCCACCGCGACGTCAAGCCCGGCAACCTGATGCTCGCGCCCGGCGGCACGGTCAAGATCGCCGACTTCGGGATTGCGATGGTGCAGGATTTTTCCAAGCGCCTGACCAACACCGGCGAGTTCGTCGGAACCCCGGGTTACCTTTCGCCCGAGGTCTGCGTCGGCCAGCCGGTCGATCACCGCTCGGACATCTTCGCGCTCGGGATCGTGTTCTACGAAATGCTCACCGGCGACATCCCCTTCACCGAGGCGAGCCCGCTGGGGATGATGCTGGAAGTGGTCAAGGCGGAGATTCCGGACGTGCGCTCGGTCAACCGGGACGTGGACGACCGCACCTGCGCGATCCTGAAGAACATGATCGCGAAAGATCCGGCTCAGCGCTATCAGGGCTGCGAGGATCTGCTCGCCGATCTGGCCGGCGACGGACCGGTCACGGACGTGTCGCGCCCGGCCTCCAATGAGTTTCACAGCGCCGCGACCACGGCGTTGAGCCAGCTCGAGGCGCTGCCGGCGGAGGACCTCCGGGGCAAGCCGACCGTGGTGTCGACCCCGTCGCACCCGCGCGCGCCGGAGCCGCCGAGGCGCCGCAGCGCTCTGCCGCTCGGGATCGCCGCGCTGCTGGTCATCGGAGCCGCCGGCGCGACCGGCTATCTGTTCCGGGACCGGCTGTTCGGCACCGGCGAGGAGTCGGTCAAACTGGTGCAGTCGGCGGATCCGGCGCCGGCCGCGTCTGGCGAGGCAGCGGGTGACGCCCGCTCGGATCGTCCGACCGAGACCTGGTCGCCGGGCGAGGTGCTGAGCAGCTTCGGCCTGGGCGAATCGAAATCGGCCGGAGCCGGCGATCCGGCTGGCCAGTCCGCGGCCGGCGACCCGATGCCCGCGGGCGTCGACGGGGGCATCGCGGCGCTGACCAGCCCCGACAGTCCGGACCCGGCGGCGGTAGCCGATGACCTGGCCGAGCTCACGGCCGCGGTCGACGCGCTGGGCAAGTTGGAAGCGCTGGATCAGGCGGCGGCCGCATCCGAGGAGGTTGCCGCCAGCGTGTCGGTGGCGATCGAGCAGACCGAGGCCGGGCTGAAGCAAGCCCAGAGCGCGCTCGAAGATGCGGGCCTGGTCGCCCGCAGCAGCGATCGAGGCGCGACCCAGGTCGCGACCGCCAGGCCGTTGCCCAAACCCGCAGGGCCGGCCCGGGTGGTGGTCGTCGCGGTCGGCGACCGCGCGATCGGCGACCCGGTCGAGCGCCTGCTGGAAGAAGCCCTGATCGACGCCGATTACGAACTGATGGACGAGGCGCTCTTCCCGGGGCTCAACCGCTACGCCGGCACCGACCACGTCGACCTGCCGGGCCTGAGCGAGCTGGTCCAGGCACAGGGCGGCGACATCCTGGTGCTGGCCCAGGTGGATTACCTGGGCGAGACCCCGCTGGAATACTACGGACAGTACTCGACGCTGTATTCGGTCAACGTCAAAGTGCGCAACATCCTGCTTTCCGAGCGCCGCACCATCGGCCACGGCTGGCAGCAGAAGGTCGACTTCACGACCCTGAACGCGACCGAC
Organism: Lysobacterales bacterium; assembly: GCA_041633655.1. Taxonomy (GTDB): domain Bacteria; phylum Pseudomonadota; class Gammaproteobacteria; order Xanthomonadales; family SZUA-38; genus JBFGYD01. The sequence goes on from JBFJNB010000232.1 coordinate 1,652, forward strand.
AAGGCGCGCGAGGCGATCTACCCCTACCTGCGCGAGTTCACCGCGAGCCTGGACCAGTTCAAGACTCGGGGGTAGCCTCCGCATCCGAAGTTCCCTTTTTGGGAAGCAAGTTCCCAAAAAGGGATTTATCTGCTATTGTTCTGTGCAATGAACCTCCTTGGAGTGACCTATGCGGGTCGTCGGACGGAACCGACTGGACCAGTTTTGCCGGAAGCATGCCGATGCGCGCCGCTGGATCGAGAATTGGCTTTCGGACGTCGAGCTTCCCTCGTGGACCTCCCCGCAGCGGATCAAGGACCGGTATCCGGCGGCCAGTTTCCTGGCAAACAACAGGGTGATCTTCAACGTGAAAGGAAATGACTATCGACTGGAGGTGGTCGTCGCTTACGAGACCGCGGTGGTCGTTGTGGTCTGGGTCGGCTCGCATGCGGAATACGCCAAGCGGCAGAAGCAGGGTTGAGCAGTCATGGAACCGTCTGTCATCAAAACCAAACAGCAGTACGAACAATATCTCGTAGAAGTTGAGCGGCTGGCTTCCGAGGATCCGAAAGCGGACTCGGCCGACGGCCGTCGCCTTGAGCTGCTGGCCATGCTGGTCGAAGATTACGAACGCAGCAGTTTTGAATTTGCCATGCCGGATCCAATCGACGCCATTCTGTTTCGAATGGAGCAGCAGGGATTGCGGCAGAAGGACATTGCTCCGTTCGTGGGCGGACAGAACCGAGCCTCTGAAATCCTGTCGCGAAAGCGTCCGTTGACGCTACCGATGATCCGGAAGCTGCACGAGGCGCTCGATATTCCGTCCAGCTTGTTAATTCGCGAGCCCGAACCCTCGTACGGTAAGGCTCACGCCGTCGATGATGCCGAACCGCCAACCGGCCCTAGGCGTGCCGATCAAAAGCTGACCTACGCGCGAGTCATCTTGAAGGAGTTGCGGGCCAATCCGGACCGTACCACGAACGACGACTGGGAAAAGGCGCATCAAGAGTGCGTTTTCTTTCACCTCGCCGGCAGCGTCGAGGGACTGATGCATGAAGTCAACCTGGGATATGGCCTAGGGCTCGATATCTGCGATGTCACATGGGCTGGGGTCAGGAAATGTCTGAGCCGCTCAGGACAAGAATCTCCCGCATACGACGAACTGGAACGACTCCGAAATGACCGCAAGAGTTGGCTTTCGTTGCTCTTTGAGTTCCGCAACCACGGGGCACACCGCGCGAATATTTCGAAAGTCGTGCAATTGTCCAACCACGCGCTGCTCGACAACCTATTCATAGATCCCCGAACGGGAGACGCCCAGACGATCATCCCGGGAAAGGGATGCCTCGAAGTGCTGGAATTCCTCGGCAACAAGGTCGAGGAGCTGATTCGGGATTTACGCGAACTGGACCCGATGCTCGGCTGAAGCGCGCACCGGGCGTCAGTTTCACCCGGCTTTGAGGAGGCCGGCGCAGATGCGATCCAGGCCGGCTTCGAGGCGGCGGACCTGGTCGTCGGGGAGATCGTAGGTCGACAGCCACACGCCGCAGGTCGGTTGGTCGCCGCCCGGTTCCAGCTCGATGAACAGGCTGGCCTGGTTCAGCTCCGGGATGCGGGCGGCGAACACGTGCGGGGCCTCGGCGAAGCGGACCTCGGCCTTGACCGGGGTCCCGCCGAGGTTCAGCTCGATCCACTGACCCGCGCGCTCGATCCCCTCGATCGCGGTCAGCCCGAGTCCCATCGCCCCAAGGATGCCGCGCCAGAACTCGCCGCGCGGCACCGCTGCGGGGGCGCGGCGCCAGATCATCCGCCGGTCGGTGTCGAAATGGTGCTCGACGTAGCTGACCAGCAGATCGAGGAAATAGGTCCAGCCGCGGCGCATGCCGTCATAGAATTCCTGCCAGTCCGAGTTCGGATCGAAGCCGGCCTGAACCAGCCGCACCACGGTCTTGCCGTGGCGCGCCTCGAGGTGCCAGTCGATGACCGGCAGGATGGTGCCCGGCTCGGCGTCTTGCGGCAGCACGTCGCGCCACTGCAGGTGCACGCCGGGATCCCAGCCGGTGACGTTGGTCTCCCACTCGCAGCCCTCGCCCCAGGACAAAAGCACCTTGCCGCCGGGCCCGGCAGCGCCGCCGGATTTCAGCGGAAACCAGCATTGCAGCCGGGCGGGCTCGGTCAGCGCCTGCCACACTTTCTCAGCTGGCGCGTCGACTTCGACGGTGAGTTCGAGCACCGGCACCACCGGTCGTGACTGGGTCATTGCTTCGCTCCTGGGTCGGGCTCGGGTTCGAGCCGGGGATGGGCCATCATCGTCAGATCGAATTCGCGTGCCGACTCCTGGTCGGGGCGATGGAAACGCTCGATGAGTCGCCGCACCTGCGCCTCCAGCTCCCGCGCGAACTGGTATTGCGCGCGTGGGCTCTCGAACGCGATCGTCGTCTCCAGCGTCATCGTGGCCAGTTTTTTGCCGTCCGACTCGGCCAGCTCGCGCAGCCGGCCGACGTCATCGACGATCCGCGCCGCCCGAGCCACCAGGTAGGCACTGGAGAACCGGTCGGCGATCCGGTCGGGCCGCGCCGCGAGCGCGCCCAGCGCGGCCGGCGCGATGGTATAGCAGCGCGCCGAGGCCTGCAGGATCCGCTCGGTGCAATTGCCGGCCTTGCGATCCTCGACATGCTCGAGCAGTCCCTGCTTCTCCAGCAAGCGCACGTGGTAACCGACGCGCTGGCGCGGCCAGCCCATCGCCCGCGCCACCGACGTGGCGGAGCCGGGCTCGTGGAAACGCTCCAGGATCGCGCCTCGTTCGGGGTGCATCAGGCTGGCGGCAGCAGTGGGTTCCGAGATCAGCGCCAACGGTTCCATGCGTTCAGAATACTTTTGACAGATTATTTTGTCAAAAATACTGATAGCGTTAAAAGACAAAGTTTTATTTCAAAACCGACAGGATTCCGGCAGGCGGTTGAATTTCAAGGTGAAATCCCGGATCATCGATCCATCTCTAGGACACGCGGAGATGGCTGGGTTTTTTCGCTCGGTCGGTCCCAATCTCGAATGAGCCGCCAGAGCCGGTTGCCATCGGCGATGGGACACTGGGCTTTGGCGGCCCGGTAAGCACCAACCGCCGCAAAGGAGAACTCGGCATGATATTTGGACAGACCACGCCCCCGACGACGCCTGCCTCGAGATCGATCAGCGGTTTTTTCGGCGCGGCGCCGCACCGGTCGACAGCGGCGCGTTCGAGGACGGACCTCTGTTCAGCGACTCGTTCGAGTCGTTCTAGGACGTGATCGGCCGGCAGGAAGGCCAAGAAAAACGGACCGCGCTGGTCTTCGGCGCCAGCGGCTACATCGGCACGCACCTGACGCCGCGCCTGGCAGCGGCCGGGTGGCGGGTGCGCGCCGCGGCGCGCCACCCCGAAGTGCTGGAGGCGCGCGGCTGGGCCGGGGTGGAGATCGTC
>JBFJNB010000233.1:0-5086 GCA_041633655.1 Lysobacterales bacterium
GCTGGCGGGCGACTTCGATGGCGTTCGCGCCGCGCTGGACCTCCCCTCAACCGACGACGCCGGCCGCAGCGCCCTGCTGGCGGCCGCTGGTGGCGGGTTCGAGTCCTTCGAACCGCGCCTGGGTGCATTTCTGGACCTGCCGCCGGAGCAAACACGCGCGATCCTGGAACTGGCCGCGACCGCTCCCGAGCAATGGGCCGACGCACCGGCTCCGGGCGTTTGGACCCAGCCGATCGACGCCGGGCCGCGCCACCGCGAGGCGGGCGCATTCCTGTTGTCGGTGGCGCCGGGCGCGGAGATCCCCCGTCATTGTCATCGCGGGGCGGAATGGGGTTTCGTGCTCGGCGGGCAACTTGCCGACGACGGCGGCGACTTCAAGTCGGCCGGCGACATCGTGCACAACTCCCCGGGGAGCGTCCACCGGGTCTGGAATCCAGGCACCTGCCCCGCGATCGCGGTCAACGTGGTCTACGACGGCTACGACTGGCAACCCTAGCCCCACCGCGCCGCGCCGCGAGTCGCCGCACCGCATTCATGCTAGAATGGGGGCTGCACCGGCGGAGGATCCGCCGGCTGAAAGGGCTTACAAAACATGGACTTGATCGGGTATGGTCCGGCGGCCCTGGCCGGCGCCGTTGGTCTGTTGCTCGGCTGGCTGCTTGGCCGCTATACGGGGTCGAACAAGCTCAAGCAGGAGCGCGAAGGCTCCTGCCGGGAAGCCGAACGCTCGCGAGCGGCGAGCGACGTGGCCGCGCGCGAGGTGCGGCGGTTGAAATCCAGCCTGGCCGAAGCCGAGGCCGCGCGCAACCAGCTCGGCGGAAAGCTCGAGGCGGAAACCGACCGGCTGGCGCGGCGAGAGCGCACGATCCAGAAGCTGAACGCCGAGCTGGAGGACGCCCGAACCCGCCTCGGACGCCTGGACCAGCTCGAGCGGCGCCTGAGTGAGCACCGCCAGCAGCTGAGCCAGTTCGAGCGGTTGCACGGCGATCTGGAGCGCAGCAACCGACGACGCGGCGAGGTCGATTCTCTGAAGGCGGAGCTGGAGCGCGCGCGCGCTCGGGTGGCGGAACTCGAGGCCGACCGCGCGATGCTGAGCGAAACCGAAACCAGTCTGACCGCGGAACTGGCCCATGCCAGTAGTGCCGTGAGCACGCTCCAGGAACAACTGGCGGAGGTCAATCTGGAAAAGGAACATCTCGACGCGGCCATTCACCATATCCGTGAGCACACCCAGAGCCACCCGCTGGCCGTCGAGATGAAAGCCAGGTCGGAGCAGATCGACGCACTGAACCGCAAGCTCGAATCCCGACAGCGCACGATCGCGGACCTGCGCGCGGAGCTGGAGCAGGCGCGGCGCCGAACTCAGCGAACGCCGGGGGAGGGTCACCGGTGATCGCTGATCTGCTGCTGCGCGTGCTGGCCGCTGCCGCCGTCGGCTTCGCCGCCGGCTGGCTGATCAAGTCGATATTTGCCCGCAGCAGGTTTCACCGCGCCGAACGTTCCTGGCAGCGTCAATTGGAGGCATCCAAGGGCGAGCTGGAGGTGGCCCTGCGCAAGGCCGAAACGCTCGAGCCGCGCAGTCGGCAGTTGGAGCAGCGCAACAAGGAACTGGAGAATTCTTTCGCCAAGGTCACCGAAGAGCTGGAGACCATCCGCGGCTCGTTTGCCAAGCGCGAACAATCGAACGCCGAGCTGAGGGACGGCCTCCGGAGAGCGCAGCAGAATCTGCAGGACACCGGTCAACTCCGAGCCAAGTTGGCAGCCCAGGAAAACAAGCTCAAGGAAATGGCCGGCCTGCGCTCTCAGCTGTTCGAGCGCGCGCGGCACCTGTCCGAGCTGGATTCGATCCGGGCGGAGCGGGATACGCTGAGCGATCGGGCGACCGAGCTCGCGTCCGAGAATGCCAACCTTCACCGCCAGGTCGCCAGCTATGACGAGCAGCTGACCCTGGCCAGGGAGCGAATCAGCAACCTGGAAGCCACGCTGCAAACCGTCGGCGGGATCGGCAGCGGGGGCCCGGCGCAGGACCGCAACGATGGCGCGGCGGCTCAGATCGCCAGGCTCGAGGAGCGCCTCAAGGAGCGCAATGCGGCGGTTGCCGAGATGCGTGGCGACCTCGACCGGCTTGCCCAAAACTACCAGCGGCGGATTCGCGAAATGGAGCGGCGAATGGGCGGCCGCGACCGGATCAGCATCAGCGCGCGGATCGACGCCGAGCGGCCGCCGACCCTGAACCGCATCGTGCACTCCGGCCCGGTCGACGACATGACCGAAATCTCAGGCGTCGGCCCGGTCCTTGAGGCGACCCTTAAAAGCGTGGGCATCCACTCCTATCAGCAACTGGCCTGCCTCAAACCGGAAGACATCGAGCGCTTCGGCGCCAAGCTGGCGCCGTTCAAGTCACGCATCGTGCGCGAGGACTGGGTCGGCCAGGCGCGACGCCTGCACGAGGCGAAGTACGGCTCCAAGACCGAGCACTAGTGTCCCAATCCCGACTCCTCCAGCGCCGCGTGGAGGTCTTCCAGCAGCACCTCCAGGTGTTCGCGATGGGTCCGGAACACGCCGATCGCGACGCGGATCGCGAACGACCCGTGGAGGCGGGTTCCGGTCAGGTGGACCCGCTGGCGGGCGTTGATCGACTGCATCAGCGACCGGGTTGCCGCGTTGCGCCGATCGAGCGACCCGCCGTCGTCCTTCAGCGCGAACGCCAGGATCGACAGCTCGGGTGGGGCCAGGACTTTGAGCGCCGGAATCAGCCCGATCTGTTGCTCCAGCCAGCGCGCCAGATCGAGCTTTTCGTCCAGGCACGAGCGAAACGCCTGCGCCCCGGCGAGCTTCAGGGCCAGCCACACCCGCAGGCCCCGGAACGGGCGCGTCAGTTCGGGGGAGATCTCGGAAAAATCGATCAGTTCGTCGGAGTCCTGCAGCGGTGGGAGGTAGTCGGCCGGCGCGCTGTGGGCGTTCTTCAGGTGGCGTCCGTCGCGCACCAGTAGCGCACCCGTCCCGTAGGGCAGAAAAAGGGTCTTGTGGGGGTCCAGCACCAGCGAGTCGGCCGCGGCGATCCCCTCGAGGATGCGGCGGCCGCGTTCGGTCAGACAGAAGAACCCGCCGTAGGCCGCGTCGATATGAAACCACAGTCCCTCGGCGCGCGACAGCTCCGCCAGCGCAGGCAACGGATCGACCGCGCCCGAGTTGGTGGTGCCGGCGCTGGCCGCGATCAGAAACGGTTTCAGGCCCGCACGCCGGTCTTTTTCGATCTCCTCCCGAACGCTGTCCGGGTGGAGCCGATAAGCGCGGTCGGTTTCGAGCACCCGCAGTTGGTCGCGCCGAAACCCCGCCAGCCGAGCCGCCTTTTCGACACAATGATGCGCCTGGTCGGACAGGTAGATCACGCCGCGAGAAAAGTCCTCCCCGAGGCGTGCCTCGCGCGCGGTGACCAGCGCGCTCCAGTTGGCCAGCGACCCGCCCGAGGTCAGGAAGCCGCGCGCGCTCGCCGGATAGCCGACGATCTGGCCGAACCAGCGAATCACGTTGGCTTCGAGCTGGCTCATCGCCGGGGCGACCGCGGCGATGCCAACGTAGCGGTTGAGCACGTTGGCAATCAGGTCGGCGAGTGCGGCGTGGAAGATACCCCCGCCCGGGACGTAGCCCATGAAACCGGGTGAGATCGGGTTCAGGCTGTCACGCGCCGCCTGCGCGAATACGAGATCCAGCAGTTCCTCGAACGGCGCCCCGGCCTCCGGCAGCGGCTCGATGAGTCCGCTCAGGAACTCGGGATCGGCTGCGCCGCTGGTGTTGACCGGTTGCTCGGGCAGCGTTCGGATCAGCGCGGTGATCCGCTCCATCGCGGCGTCCACCAGCGCGCGCATGCGCGCTTCGGACAGCTCCAGCGGATAGGTAGAATCCATGCGAGAAGTCCTACCCGACCCCTTTTTTGGCTTAAGCCAGGCGGCCGTGGCAGTGCTTGTATTTCTTGCCGGAACCGCACGGGCAGCGGTCGTTGCGGCCCACCTTCGCTCCCTGGCGCACGTAGGGCTGGGCCGGGGCGTCCGGCGGCGGCGCGCCGGGAGGCCCGGCCGGTTGCGGGGAGCCGAGCGGCGCGGCGCTCGGGGCGCCGGCCGGACTCGGCGCCGGGGCGCCGGCGTTGGGGTGTCCGAACTGCATCCGGGCAGCCGATTTGCGCTGCTCGTCGACCGCCTGGACGTCCTCCGGGGCCTGCACCTTGACCCGGGCCAGGATCCGCACGACGTCGTGCTTGATCCGGTCCAGGAGCTCACCGAACATCTCGAACGACTCGCGTTTGTATTCCTGCTTGGGCTGTTTCTGCGCATAGCCGCGCAGGTGGATGCCCTGGCGCAGATAGTCCATGTTGGCCAGATGATCCTTCCACAATTGGTCCAGCACGTGCAGCATCACCGCCTTTTCGAACTTGCGCATGACCTCGGGTCCGGTCAGCGCCTCCTTGGCGGTGAAGTAACGATCGGCCTCCTCGTGGATCTTGTCGCGTAACCCGGCCTCGTCCAGGGATTCGTCTTCTTCCAGCCAGCGCTGAAGCGCCATCTTCATCCCGAACTCGCCTTCGAGCGCCTTCTCCAGGCCGTGCACGTCCCACTGCTCGTCGATGCTGCCGGGGGCCACGTACTCGTTGATCACGTCGTCGATCACGTCGACGCGGATGTGCCTGATCGCGTCCCCGATCTCCTCGGCCTCCATCAGTTCGTTGCGCTGCGAGTAGATGACCTTGCGCTGGTCGTTGGCCACGTCGTCGAAGTCGAGCAGATGCTTGTGGATGTCGAAGTTGTGGGCTTCGACCTTGCGCTGGGCGTTTTCGATCGCCCGGGTCACCCACGGGTGCTCGATCGCCTCGTCCTCCTGCATCCCGAAGCGCTGCATCAGCGCGGACACCCGGTCGGAGGCGAAAATTCGCATCAGGTTGTCCTGCAGCGACAGGTAAAAGCGGCTGGAGCCAGGGTCGCCCTGGCGCCCGGAACGGCCGCGCAACTGGTTGTCGATGCGCCGCGACTCGTGTCTCTCGGTGCCGATGATGTGCAGGCCACCGGCGTCGATGACCTGCTGGTGGCGCTCC
>JBFJNB010000234.1:0-5085 GCA_041633655.1 Lysobacterales bacterium
GAGGTCGAGCTGCGCCTGCTGGGACGACCGACCCCGGCGAACTGAGCCGTAGCCAGTCCGACAAGCGATCGCGGTTCGGGTTAGAATCGCACGCTCGGCCCGGTGTTGCGGGGCTGGTGTAAGGAAAGGCGATGGCGGATCCGAATCTGGCGATTTATCCGGGGACGTTCGACCCGATCACGAACGGGCACATCGACCTGGTGCAGCGGGCCGGGCGCTTGTTCCGCACCGTGGTGGTCGCGATCGCGGCCAGTCCGCGCAAGGGACCGACGTTCTCGCTGGAGGATCGGGTGGCGTTCGCCAAGCTGGCGCTGGCCAAGATCGACAACGTCAAGGTGGTCGGGTTTGGCAACCTGCTGGTCGATTTCGTGCGCGAAACCGGGGCCGGGGTGCTGCTGCGGGGCCTGCGCGCGGTATCGGACTTCGAGTACGAGTTCCAGCTCGCGAGCATGAACCGCCGGCTGGCGCCCGAGGTCGAGACGCTGTTCCTGACCCCAGTGGAGCACTACAGCTTCATCTCGGCCTCCCTGGTCAAGGAGATCGCCAGCCTTGGCGGAGACGTCGGCGGGTTTGTGCCGGCCACGGTCCACGAGGCATTGAAAAAGCACTTCCGGACCGCGACCTGAAGCTGAGCAGGCATCGAAGCCCGAGCAATCCAACCGAACCGATGGCGCTATTCATCACCGACCAATGCATCAACTGCGACGTGTGCGAACCCGAATGTCCGAATCAGGCGATCTACATGGGCCCGGAGATCTACGAGATCGACCCGGCCCGCTGCACCCAGTGCGTGGGCCACTTCGAGGTCCCGCAATGCCAGGAAGTCTGCCCGGTCGAATGCATCCTGGTGGACCCGGAGCACCCGGAGACCCGGGATCAGCTGCTGATCAAGTACCAACGGCTGACCGGCGCGGAGAAAAGCGCATGAGTGCCCGGATCGGTGGCCGCGCGGCGGCGCTGTTGGTCTCGCTGTGGCTGCTGCCCGGGATCGGCGGCGCGGCGGCGTTCGATCCGATCTGGGCGCGCGACGGCATCGTGGTCAGCTCGGTGCGCCCGGCCGCGGCGGCCGGGGCCGAGGTACTGCGGCGCGGCGGCAACGCGGTCGACGCCGCGGTCGCGACCTCGTTCGCGGCCTCCGTCGCCCACCCGTTCAGCTCCGGCCTCGGCGGGGGTCTGTTCACGGTCGTGTATCTGGCCGAGGACGGGCAGAGCGCGGCGCTGGACGCGCGCGAGGTCGCCCCGAAAGGCGTCGATCCGGCCGCCTACGCGGCCAACCCCGACTCGATCAAGCGGGGGCCGGGGTCGGTCGCCGTGCCCGGCTACGTCCAGGGGGTCTACGCCTTGCATCAGCGCTACGGCTCGCGCCCGTGGGCCGATCTGATCGAGCCGGCGATCCGGCTCGCCGAGGAGGGCGTCGAAGTCGGTGTCTGGCATCGGCGGATGGCGTCCTGGGTCGCGCCCCGGCTGGCCGAGTATCCGGAAACGGCGCGGATCCAGCTCGATCGGGGCCAGGGACCGCCGCTGGGCTGGAAGCTGGTGCAGAAGGACCTGGCCAAGACGCTGAAGAGGATCCAGAAACACGGCGGCGAGGCGCTGGCCAGGGGACCGATCGCGGCCAAGATCGCCGCCGCCACCGATGGCGCGATCTCGACCGACGACCTGGCCGGCTACCGGGTCAAGTGGCGCGCACCGGTCACCGGCGATTACCGGGGTCACCGGATTGTGTCGATGCCGCCGCCCAGCTCCGGCGGGGTGCTGCTGGTGGAAATGCTGAACGTGCTGGAGCCGTTCGACCTGAAGGGTCTCGGGCACTCATCCGGCGATTACCTGCACCTGCTCGGGGAGACGATGAAGCTGGCCTTCGCCGACCGCGCGCGCCACCTGGGCGACCCGGACTTCTACCCGGTACCGGTCGCGGAGCTGACCTCGAAAGCCTACGCGGCCGAGATCGCCAAGCGCATCCGCCCCGACGGGACGCTGTCGATCCCGGCCGGGCCGCAGGCCCCGGACGATCACGGCACCACCCACATCTCGGTGATGGACGGCGCCGGCAACGCGGTCGCGCTGACCCAGACCATCAACTCGGTGTTCGGCTCGCTGATCACCGTGCCCGGCACCGGGATCGTGCTGAACAACGAGATGGACGATTTCTCGATCGCGCCGGAACTCCCCAACGAGTGGGAGGCGGTCGGGGCCGAGGCCAACGCGATCAAGCCGGGCAAGCGCCCGCTGTCGAGCATGACCCCGACCATCGTGGTCAAGGACGGCCGCGCGACGATGGCGCTGGGCTCCCCGATGGGCACGATGATCATCTCCTCGGTGCTGCAGACGATGATCAACGTGATCGACTTCGGGATGGACCCGCAGCAGGCGGTGATGGCGCCGCGCGTGCACCACCAGTGGCGGCCGGAGACGCTGTTTCTGGAGCCGGATTTTCCGCGCGACGTGCGCGCCCGGCTCGAGTCCCTCGGTCACACGCTGGCCGAGCGGGGGGCGATGGGCGCGACCCAGTTGGCGCTGTTCAGCCCCGAGGACTGCTACTTCTGGGCCGGCGTGGACGGTCGCCGCGACAGCGGTGCGGCGGCGGTCAACCTGCGCGCCGACAGCCCGCGCCGGGCTGCCTGCCTCGCGCGTTAGCGAGCTAGTCAATCCCGCCGATGCGGCTCTACTCCGTCGAGGGCAACAGCCAGCGCCTCGACGGCGGCTCGATGTTCGGCAACGTGCCGCGCGCGCTGTGGTCGCGCTGGGTCACGCCGGACGAGCGTCACCGGATCAAGCTCGCCTCTCGCGCGCTGCTGGTCGAGGACCTCAACGGCAGGACGGTGCTGTTCGAGGCCGGCATCGGCGCGTTCTTCGAACCGGCGCTGAAGGACCGTTACGGGGTGGTAGAGGACGAGCACGTGCTGCTCGCATCGCTGGCCGAGCGCGGTCTCGGGCACCAGGACATCGACGCGGTGGTGCTGTCGCACCTGCATTTCGACCATGCCGGCGGTCTGCTCGGCCGCTATCGGGTCGACCGCGAGCCGGAGCTCTTGTTTCCCAACGCGCGGTTTCTCATCGGCGCACGCTGCTGGCAGCGGGCGCAGAACCCCCACCCGCGCGACCGCGCCTCGTTCATTCCGGGGCTCCAGGGGCTGCTGGAAAAAAGCGGCCGGCTGGAACTGATCGAAGGAGAGCACTCCGACACCGTGGGCGAGGGGGTGCGTTTCGGCTACTCCGACGGGCACACACCGGGCCTGATGCTCTCAGAGATCGGCGGTGCCGGCGGGGTCGTCTACTGCGCCGACCTGATTCCCGGCCGCCCCTGGGTCCATCTGCCGGTGACGATGGGCTACGACCGCTTCCCGGAGCGCTTGATCGACGAGAAACAGGCGTTCCTTGAGGACAAGCTCGAACGCGGCGTCCGGCTCTATTTCACCCACGACCCCGAATGCGCGCTGGCTTCGATCCGGCGGGATGAGGCAGGTCGGTTTACAACCTCAGAAGAATGGCGGAGCATCGAGGGTTTGACGCTTGCGTGACGACGGGTGACTTCGTCAGGGCTTGGGGTGAGGCGTCAGGGCTTGGGGTGAGGCCCGCTCGGAGGCGCGGGTAGGAGTGTTTTCTGGGGAGGAAACAGAGGAATGTCATGTTTCCCGCCACCTCCGAGCAGGCTTGATCAATTAGACCGGTAATACTCCCCGTTAGTTTCATAACGGTCGTCGCGGCCGGGCCGGTCGGCGAAGAATTTTTTCAGCCCGCGCCAGATCCGGTCCGTCAACGCGTCGAGCTGGCGCGCCCAGCGGCTGAGCTTGCGCTGCGCGCCGGGACGGGTTTCGTCCAGCAGCATCGCCAGGACGAAGTAGGCCAGCGTCGTCACCACCGTGAACATCAGCGCGCTGATCGCCGCGACCAGCCGCACCGCCCACAGGTCCCAGCCGGTGCGCCGGGCGAGCGTGGCGCAGACGCCGAAAATCCAGCCGTTCGCCGGCCCGCTTTCCAGGAACCGCTTGATTTTGTCGAACTGCGGATTAGCGCCGGTTTCCATCAGACCCTCCGATCATTGAGTCGACGCCGGGTGCGCCAGCGCACTTGCGGTCGGTTTCATGTTCCAGCATCGAAGATTCTCCGGACAGTGCCGGAAGTCCCTGCCGGCAGCCCGCATCAGCCGCGTAGGCATCGCCCACCAGCATCGCGAACCGCGCGAAAAGCAGCGCGACCAGCAATTCCAGCAGCAAACGTTTGAGACCCATGTCCGAGTTCCCCACCATTTTGAGTGAGATTGATTCAAAAGCCGTGCCAGCGGCGCAAGGTACGCGCCACGCGGGCTCGCGGGCGGCGACGGCGGGCGAATTCGCGCGGCTGACCAACATTTGGCGAGGCTTGCGAATCGCTCCTGTATACTGCGCTTCGCTCAAGGCCCATGGCAGGCTGGGGTCCCGTTGGGATAGTTGAATGGACGACGCAAGCGCGCGGACAGCGCCGATTGAAACGGTGGACGGCGAATGGTTCCGGGAAGCCCTGATCGCGGGCATCTACCGGGTCATCGAGCAGCGCGACTACCTGAACAAGATCAACGTCTACCCGGTGGCCGATTCGGACACCGGCACCAACCTGTCGCTGACGATGCGGGCGGTTCTGATCGGGGCGACGGCCAAGGTCCGCACCCACGTCGGCCAGTTCCTGGAGCAGGTGGCGGACCACGCGCTGGACGGCGCGCGCGGCAACTCGGGGGCGATCTTCGCCCAGTACTGGCAGGGTTTCTACGAGGCCGTGGGTGAACGAGCCTCGCTGACCGCAGGCGGCTACGCCGACGCCGCGTTCGAGGGCGCGCGCAGCGCCCACACCGCGATCGCCGAGCCCCGCGAAGGCACGATGCTGACGGTAATCCGCGATTACGCGCACGCGCTCAGGGAGCAGATCGCGGCCGGGGTGGCCGATTTTCGCGCGCTGCTCGCCGCCGGGCTGGAGCGCGCCCGGGTATCGCTTGCCCATACCCCGGAGCAACTGGAGGTGCTGAAGCAGGCCGGGGTCGTGGACGCCGGCGCCCACGGGTTCGTCGACATGCTGGAGGGGTTCCAGGACTATCTGGACAAAGGAGCCGCC
>JBFJNB010000235.1:0-5083 GCA_041633655.1 Lysobacterales bacterium
GCGCTGGACCGGCCGCTGTTCGAATGGCACATCAAGTCGACCACCAAAGCCCACCAGGGCCTTTACGAATACGACGCGGTCGCGCGGCTGCGCGACTCGCAGTTGGGCGATTCCAAGGTGCACGACATCGGCAACTACATCGTGCGCGGCAAGCTGTGGGAGGCGTTCGAGTGCGAGGTCCAGCCGGTGCTGCTGATCGACGAGATCGACAAGGCCGACATCGAGTTCCCGAACGACCTGCTGCAGGAACTCGACCGAATGGAGTTCTACGTCTACGAGACCAAGGAGCTGGTCAGGGCCCGCCACCGCCCGATTATCGTGATCACGTCGAACAACGAAAAGGAACTGCCGGATGCGTTCCTGCGCCGGTGTTTCTTCCACTACATCAGGTTCCCGGACGAAGACACGATGGCGCAGATCGTCGAGGTCCACTACCCGGGATTGAAGAAGGCGCTGCTGCGCGAGGCGCTGGCTGCCTTTTACAAGATCCGCGACGTGCCGGGATTGAAAAAGAAGCCCTCGACGTCCGAGCTTTTGGACTGGATCAAGCTGCTGCTGGCTGAAGACATCCCGCCCGAGGCGCTGCGCACCGAGGACCAGGCCAAGTCGATCCCGCCGCTTTACGGGGCGCTGTTGAAGAACGAGCAGGACGTGCACCTGTTCGAGCAACTGGTGTTCTTGAGCCGCCGCGCGAGATAGACCCACGCACCGCAGCCCCGATGCTGATCAAGTTCTTCTTCATGCTCAGGCAAGCGGGGCTCAAGACCTCGATCACCGAGCTATTGACCCTGCTGGAGGCGCTGAAGCAGGGACTGGCCGGCCACGACGCGGAGCAGTTCTACTACCTCTCGCGCGCGTGCCTGGTCAAGGACGAGACCCAGTTCGATCGCTACGACCGGGTGTTCGCGGCGCATTTCCGCGGCATCGAACACGCGTTTCGCCAGCTCGCCGCCGAGCTTCCGGAGGAATGGCTGCGGCGCCAGGCCGAGCTGTACTTATCCGACGAAGAGCGCACAAAGATCGAGGCCATGGGCGGATTCGAGGCGCTGATGAAAGCGCTTCAGGAGCGCCTGGCCGAGCAGCACAAGCGCCATCAGGGCGGCAACCGGATGATCGGCACCGCCGGCACCTCGCCGTTCGGCGCCTACGGCTACAACCCCGAGGGGGTGCGCATCGGCCAGGCCGGCTCGCGCCACCGCAGCGCGGTCAAGGTCTGGGACCGGCGCGAGTACCGGAATCTCGACGACACCCTGGAGCTGGGCACCCGCAACATCAAGCTGGCGCTTCGGAAGCTCAGGCGCTTCGCTCGCGAGGGCTCGGCCGACCAGCTCGACCTGGAAGAGACCATCGACCGCACCGCGCGCAACGCGGGGCTGTTGGACATCTGCATGGTCCCGGAGCGCCACAACGCGATCAAGGTGCTCTTGTGCCTGGACGTCGGCGGCTCGATGGAGGACCACGTGCGCGTGTGCGAGGAGCTTTTTTCGGCCGCGCGCTCCGAGTTCAAGCACCTGGAGTATTTCTACTTCCACAACTTCGTCTACGAGGCCCTGTGGAAGGACAACCGCCGCCGCCACCAGGAGCGGATGGCGACCTGGGACCTGATGCACACCTACGGGGCCGATTACAAACTGATCTTCGTCGGCGACGCGACGATGAGCCCGTACGAGATCATCCAGCCCGGCGGCAGCATCGAGTACTGGAACGAGGAAGCCGGCGCGGTCTGGATCCAGCGCCTGCTCGACACCTACTCGAAGGCGATCTGGCTCAACCCCGAGCCCGAGAAGCGCTGGGAATACACCCCCTCGATCAAGATCACCCGCGAACTGATGGACGAGCGGATGTTCCCGCTGACGGTGGCCGGCCTCGACCGGGGGATCAGGGCACTGCACTGACCGGGCGCGGTCAGTGCGCCGCGTGGTACTCCTTCTCGCCGGCTTCGACCGCTAGCCGCACCCGGTTGCCGGGCGGCGGCAGCGGGCAATTGGCGTACTCGGTCAGCGCGCACGGCGGGTTGTAGGCGCGGTTGAAATCCAGCACCGTGGTCCCGTCGGACGGCCAGTCGGCGTAGACGAAACGCCCGGCGCCGTAGGTGCCGTGGCCGTTGGTCTTGTCCGCGAACATGATGAACAGTTCCTCGCCCGGCTCGCTGACCGCGTCCAGCCGGTACTCGACCCCGGCGTGCTCGAACACCAGCGCGCCGGGGCTCTGGCTCGGGCGCACGAAGCCCATCGCGTCGACGATCTCGATCGGCTTGGGCGGATCGTACGCCGCGAAACGAGCCCGCACCCGCCAGTTCGGGTCGAACGGGTAGTATTGCAGCGCCGCGAACGCGGTCCGCGACGGCGCCTCGGTGTCCCGCGCCCGCAGCGCCAGCTCCCCGCGCTCGACCACGAACAGGCTCAGCGAGCCGACCCGCAGCACGGTCGGAGGATTGCCGCCCGAGTCGACGGCCAGTTCGCGCGCGTCCACCGGCTCGCCGTCGGCCCGGACCTCGACCCCGCCGGCGGCTGCGAACCGGACCGTCTCGCCGGCCACGGTCAGGGTGCCGATCCGCGGTGGCGCGCCGGCGATCCTGAGATCCGAGCCGGGGTCGCCGCCGACCGAGTACTCACCGTCTTCGAGCCAGAACTGTCCGACCAGGCTGAGCCAGCCCTCGGGCGCGATCAGCCGCGCGTGGCGCGCCTCGCGCCACTCGGTCCACGCCGCTTCATGATCGATCGCCGGCGGCGGGGCGGCGCACGCGGCCAGCGCCAGCAGCACCGCCGTCAGGCCTCGATTGACCAACTTCATGGCGTCATCGTGACCCCAACCAACTCGCGGAGCAAGCCACCCGCGGTGTTCTGGCGCGCGGCGGCGCAAACGCGTAAGGTGCGCCAGCGATGGACCGTCGGATCGAGAAGCTGTCTACTCTGCTGACCGCGGACTGCCGCGTGTGCGTGCTGACCGGGGCCGGAATCTCGGCCGAGAGCGGCATCCCGACGTTTCGCGACGCGCAAACCGGACTGTGGGCCCAGTACCGGCCCGAGGACCTCGCCACCCCGCAGGCGTTCGAGCGTAATCCCCCGCTGGTCTGGCGCTGGTACCGCGAGCGCCGCGCCCGGGTGCTGGAGGTCGAACCGAATCCGGGCCACCGGGCGCTGGTCGAGCTGGCCGCGCGGGTGGGCGCGCTCACGCTGGTGACCCAGAACGTCGACGGGCTGCACCAGCGCGCCGGCAGCCGCGGGGTGATCGAGCTGCACGGAAACCTGAGCCGCAGCATCTGCCACCGCACCCTGAAGCCGGTGCCGGAGGACTACCTCGCGGCCACCCCGGGCGAGCCGCCGCCGTCGCCGCACCATCGTGATGGCCTGGTGCGCCCGGACGTGGTCTGGTTCGGGGAGCTTCTGCGCGGCGATGTGCTCGAGCGCGCGTTCGCCGCGGCACACGCCTGCGACGTGTTCTTCTCGATCGGCACCTCGGCGGTGGTCGAGCCGGCCGCGTCGCTGGCGCTGGCCGCGCGCGAGAGCGGCGCGCACATCGTCGAGGTCAACCGCGACGTAACCCCGCTGAGCCGCCAGGCCGACACCGTGCTCAAGGGCCCGGCCGGCGAAATCCTGCCGCGGCTGGTCGCGGCGTTATAATCCGCTGCCTCGCCGAATAGGAACTGACATGAGCCGGACGATGCGGGCGCTGGTCAAGCGCCACCCCAAACCCGGAATCTGGCTGGAGCAGGTGCCGGTACCCGAGATCGGCCCCAACGAGGTGCTGATTCGCCTCGACAAGACCGCGATCTGCGGCACCGACCTGCACATCTACAACTGGGACCAGTGGTCGCAGCGCAAGATCCAGCCGGGGCTGGTGATCGGCCACGAGTTCGTCGGTCACATCGAGCGCCTGGGGTCGGAGGTCAGCGGCTACTCGGTCGGCGAGCGGGTGTCGGCCGAGGGCCACATCGCCTGCGGCGTGTGCCGCAACTGCAAGCGCGGCAAGGCGCACCTGTGCCCGCACACCATCGGCATCGGGGTCAGCCGCGACGGCGCGTTCGCCGAGTACGTGGCGATGCCGGCGAGCAACCTGTGGCGCATTCCGGACGCGATCCCCTCGGAGCTGGCGGCGTTCTTCGATCCGTTCGGCAACGCCTGCCACAGCGCGCTGCGCTACGACTTAGTCGGCGAGGACGTGCTGATCACCGGCGCCGGGCCGATCGGGATCATGGCCGCCGGGATCTGCCGCCACGTCGGCGCCCGCCACGTGGTGGTTTCCGACGTCAACGACTACCGCCTGCAGCTGGCCGCCGAGATGGGCGCGACCGAGACGGTCAACGTCAGACAGAGCTCGATCCACGCGCTGGTCGCCGAGATGGGGATCGAGGGTTTCGACATCGGGCTCGAGATGTCCGGCAACGGGCAGGCGTTCGAGGACATGCTCGAGCACATGTATCCGGCCGGCAAGATCGCGCTTCTGGGCATCCTGCCCGGCGACACCCAGATCGACTGGAACCAGATCATCTTCAAGGGGCTCGAGATCAACGGCATCTACGGGCGGTTGATGTACGAGACCTGGTACAAGATGACCCAGATGGTGCTGGGCGGGTTTCCGCTGCACAAGGTGCTGACCCACCGGCTCCCGATCGACGACTTCGAGCACGGCTTCGAGCTGATGCGAAGCGGCGAATGCGGCAAAGTCGTCTGCGAATGGAACCCGTGAGCGAGAACCGGTCATGAGAGAAACCAAGACCCTGGACCGTCTGGGCGAGGAACTCGAGCAGATCCGCGCCGACGGGCTGTACAAGACCGAGCGCGTGATCAGCACCCCGCAGCGGGTCGAGATCACCGCCAACGGCGCGCAGGTCCTGAACTTCTGCGCCAACAACTACTTAGGCCTCGCCGACCACCCGGAGGTGATCCGGGCGGCCCACGAGGCGCTGGACCGCTACGGCTTCGGGCTCGCGTCGGTGCGCTTCATCTGCGGCACCCAGGAGCCGCACACGCGCCTGGAGCGGACCATTTCGGAATTCTTCGGCACCGAGGACACGATCCTTTACCCGTCCTGCTTCGACGCCAACGGCGGTCTGTTCGAGACCATCCTGGGACCAGAGGAC
>JBFJNB010000236.1:0-5071 GCA_041633655.1 Lysobacterales bacterium
CTGCCTCCAGCAGCCAACCGCAAATGAGCGCGCGATCTTACTCCTATTGTGGCAGTCCGCAATAGGCCGCTACGCGGGGTAGATAGTACCGAACAGGTGCGGGCAGCGCGCTCCGGTGACCGCGACCAAGTCCAGCGGCCGGCCAGCGATCGCTTCGCGCGCGAGGTAGGCGAACAGCACCACCTCGACCCAGCGCGCCGGCAGGCCGAACTCGTCGGTCGGGGCGATCTCAAGCTCGGGTAGGTGATGGCGCAGGCGGCCCATCAGCCCAGCGTTGGCCGCGCCGCCGCCGCAGACCAGCAGTCGGCGCGCCGCGGGCAGATGGGCCTCGAGCGCGGTGGCTATGGTGGTTGCGGTCAGCTCCGCGAACGTGGCCTGCACGTCGGCGCCCGGGTGTGCGTCGATCGGTGCCCGGCGGCGCGCCCAGGCGAGGTGGAAGGTCTCCACCCCGGTACTCTTCGGCGGCGGGCGGTTAAAATAGGAATCGGCGCGCAGCGCCTCCAGCAACTCCCCGCTGACTCGCCCGCCAGCGGCCCAGGCCCCGTCCGCGTCGTAAGGATTGCCCCGGCGCTCCTGGATCCACTGGTCCATCAGGCAGTTGCCGGGCCCGCTGTCGAAGCCGGTCACCGGTCGGTTCGCATCGGCCGGGAGCAGGGTCAGATTCGCGATCCCGCCGATGTTGACCACCGCGCGGTCCTCGTCGGCGGAGCGAAACAGAGCCGCGTGCAGGGCCGGCGCGAGCGGCGCGCCGTGGCCGCCGCCAGCGACGTCGCGGCGCCTGAAATCGGCGACGGTGTCGATCCCGGTCAGCTCCGCCACGACGTTGGGGTCGCCGAGCTGAACCGTGACCGGGGGCGAGTCGTCCGGACCGTGATAGACGGTTTGGCCGTGGCAGCCGAGCGCGCGGACCTCGGCCGCCGGCACTCCCGCGGCGCTCAGCAGCCGATTCGCGGCGTCGGCGAACCGGCGGCCGACCGCGGCATCGAGCGCGGCCAGCCCGGCCACCGGCAGCGCGTGGCCGGCGACCAGCGCGCGCAGGCGTTGAACCAGATCGTCGGGATACGGGGTCTGGAGCGTTTGCAGGATCTTTACGCGCGCGCCGTCGAAGCGCACCAGCGCGGCGTCGATGCCGTCCATGCTGGTTCCGGAATTGAGGCCGACGTGGAGCTCGCCGGCGGCGGGCACCACGGTTACTTGCCCAGCACGGGCGATCCGGCGGAGGCCTGGGCCAGCATCCGGCTGGATTGCATCTGGTCCAGTTGCGCCAGCAGCGGGCGAACCCGATCCTGGAAGTCCGCCATCCGCTCTTCCGGCAGCGCTTCGGCCTTGGGCAGATCGACCGTGCGCGGGTTGCGGTGCACGCCGTTGACCAGAAATTCGTAGTGCAGGTGGGGCGCCTCGGCCAGCCCGGTCGCGCCGACGTAGCCGATGACGTGGCCCTGCTTGACCCGATCGCCCTTCTTGACCGTCCGCTTGCTGAAGTGGAGGTACTTGGTGACGATGCCGTTGCCGTGCTGGATGAACACGTGGTGGCCGTTGTTCTTGCCGTAGCCGGAGCGGGTCACGGTGCCGTTGCCGGCCGCGTACACCGGGGTTCCGGACGGCGCCCGGTAGTCGACGCCGTTGTGTGCGCGCACCCGGCGTAGGATCGGATGGAACCGTCGCGGGTTGAAGTTGGAGCTGATGTAGGAGAAGTTCAGCGGCGCGCGCAGGAACGCCTTCTTCATGTTGCGCCCGTCGGGGGAGAAGTACTCGGCGCCCTCGCCGGGGTCGAATCGGACCGCCTGGTACTTGCGGCCCTGGTTCACGAAGGTTGTGGCCAGGATGTTGCCGGTGCGCAGATATTCCCCGTTGCGGTAGACGCGTTCATAGACCAGGTGGAATTCGTCGCCGGCGCGGATGTCGAGCACGAAGTCGATGTCCCAGCCGAACAGCCCGGCCATCTCCATGATCAGCTTGTCGCTCAGGCCCGCCTTGCGCCCGGCCACGAACAGCGAGTCGCGGATCACCCCGCTGGCGCGCTCCGGCTGGGCGATCAGTTCGTCTTCCAGCAGCCGCGCGCTCAAGTTCCCATCGGTCTGGTCCAGCCGCAGGCGGGTGGCCTCGTCGAGCTGGTATTCCAGCGCCGCCAGCGCGCCGTCGGAGTCGAGCCGGAGTTTCAGCTCGTCGCCGGGATAGAGGCGGGTCAGGCGCCGGGTGTGTTCGTTCAGGTGAACCACGCGGTGAACCACGCGCGGTCCCAGGCTCAAGCGCTTGAATACGCTCGCCAGGGTGTCGCCCTTGCGCACGGTCTCGACGCGCCATGGCGCCTCGGCCGGCGCGACCGCGATCAGCTCGGGTTCGGGTTCAACGAGTGGGGAAATCGTCGGCGCCGGCAGCGGCAGCGGTTCGGTCTGCTGGATCGAGTCGGCCGCCGGCGGGGGCGGGTCGCCCGCCAGCGCCCAGCCGAGCAGCGCGACGCTCCCCACCGCGCCCGCGGCGAGCGCCCACCTCCGGCGGGACAAAAGGGGTTCGAGCCGGCGGTATCCGCGGGTCAGGGCCAGGATTGCGGCACGGACCCAGGCGGGAATCGGGGAGGGGCGCCGGCGAATCTTCAAATTCTTGTAGTCGCGAGGGATATGGGGGCTCAGGCTCACGGATCGGCCTCGCTTTTTTGCCGGTTACCTTAAATCCAGACGCCAATTCGGTCAATCGGGGCGCTCCGGGCCGCGGGCGGTTTTCGGGGGGCGCGTTTTTGGTTATCGTGCCGCCCCATGAGCGACATCCAACAGGCAATCGCGCTGATTTCGCGCGGCACCGAGGAAATCCTCAAGCTGGAGGAGCTGACCGAGCGCCTGGGCGCGGGGCGCAAGCTGCGGGTCAAGGTGGGGTTCGACCCGACCGCGCCCGACCTGCACCTGGGGCACACGGTCGTGATCAACAAGATGCGCCAGTTTCAGGACCTGGGCCACGAGGTGATCTTCCTGATCGGCGACTTCACCGGGATGATCGGCGATCCCAGCGGCAAGAACGCGACCCGCCCGCCGCTGAGCGCGGAAGAGATCGAGGCCAACGCGCAGACCTACGAGGCGCAGATCTTCAAGATCCTGGATCCGGAGCGCACCGAGGTGCGGTTCAACTCCGAGTGGTTCGGGAAGATGAGCGCGGCCGACATGATCCGCCTGGCCAGCCTGCACACGGTGGCCCGGATGCTGGAGCGCGACGACTTCAGCCAGCGCTTCGCCGGCAACCAGTCGATCGCGATCCACGAGTTCCTGTATCCACTGGTCCAGGGCTACGACTCGGTGGCGCTTAAGTGCGATGTCGAGATGGGCGGGACCGATCAGAAGTTCAATCTGCTGGTCGGGCGCGCGATCCAGGCCCACCACGGCATGCCGTCGCAGGTGATCATCACCTTGCCGCTGCTGGAAGGGCTCGACGGGGTCCAGAAGATGTCGAAGTCGCTCGGCAACTACATCGCGATCGACGACCCGGCGAACGAGATGTTCGGCAAGATCATGTCGATCTCCGATGACCTGATGTGGCGCTACTTCGAGCTCCTGAGCTTCCGCAGCAACGAGGATCTGGCCGAACTGAAGGCTCGAGTCGCCGGCGGCGGCAACCCGCGCGACGTCAAGTTCGAACTGGGGCGCGAGATCACCGCGCGGTTCCACGGCGAAAAGGCGGCCGAGCGCGCGCTCGGGGGATTCATCGCCCGTTTTCGCGACGGCGCGATGCCCGAGGAGGTGCCCGAAGTCGCGGTCAGCGGTACCGGCGAGGAGCTGCCGCTGGCGTACGTGATCAAGCAGGCCGGGCTGACCGCGAGCACCTCCGAGGCCACCCGGATGATCCAGCAGGGGGCGGTGCGGATCGACGGCGAGCGGGTCAGCGATACCGACCTCAAGATCCCGCGGGGCACCGAGGCGCTGATCCAGGTCGGCAAGCGCCGCTTCGCGAAGGTCAAGGTGGGCTCGTGAGGCAGCGAACCGGCCTCGAGCCGATCCCGGAACGGCAGATCGCCGAGATCGACTGGGACGCATGGGAGGCGCGCGATCCGGCCACCCTGGTGTTCATCATCCGCGACGGACGGATTCTGCTGATCCGCAAGAAGCGCGGTCTCGGCAAGGGCAAGATCAACGGCCCCGGGGGGCGGGTCGATCCGGGCGAGACGCCCGAGCAGTGCGCGGTGCGCGAGTGCCAGGAGGAACTGGGGATCACGCCGCGGAACCTGGAGTACTGCGGCCAGAACCTGTTTCAGTTCACCGACGGCTACTCAATACACGTCTGGGCCTACCGCGCGCGCGAGTTCCGCGGCGAGCCGGTCGAGACCGCCGAGGCGGTGCCGCACTGGTTCGACCTGGACCAGATTCCCTACGACGAGATGTGGGAGGACGACCGCCACTGGCTGCCGCTGGTGCTGAAGCGACAGCGCTTCATCGCCCGGTATATATTCGACGGCGACCGGATGCTGGATCACCACATCGAGCTGATCGCGTGATCGCGTGCGACGAACTCCGCGCCCGCGCGGGGCTCGGCTGGCTCTTTAGACTCGGCGCGGGCTCGGACTAGCGAGAAGCCCTGACCGGGTTCGTTGGGCTGCGCTCAATCGGGCGGGCAGGGGTCTTGTATCGGCTCACCGAAGATGGGCTTGAACTGAATCTCCTCAACGTCCATGGCCTGGATGTCGTAATCGGCCACGTCGGTGACGATACCGATCCGATGCCGCGCGGTGTAAACCGCCGTGACGTCCAGTTCCGGTGCAATCTCTGGACCTCCCGCGATTGAGAACTGTGGCGGGACTTCGATCACGACAAATCCCTCGCGCGGATTCGGCGGCAGTGGCAGGCCGGAGATCTGCAGCTGTTGGCGAATGTTTGCGCAGCTGACCGCGAGCGCGAAATCAGCGTCCAGAAATTCCTGGATTTTGCACGACGGCCGCAGTGGCGGCTGTCCCTGCTCGAGTGCCACCACGATCTTCTTAAGGAACACGACCGGTACTAAAGCGCCCGTCGCGGCCTGCAGGTAATGGGGGTTGTGGATGTTGATCACCGTCCGATAAACGCCGTTGACCACCGGTTGCTCGGGTACGCCA
>JBFJNB010000237.1:0-5056 GCA_041633655.1 Lysobacterales bacterium
CAGGTGGTTGACCGACTGTGGGGTCAGGCCCATGTGCGCGCATACCGGGATCCCCCGTTCGGTCAGCATCCGGGTGGATTCGGCCAGCCAGGCGCCACCCTCCAGCTTGACCATCTGCGCCCCGTCGCGCATCAGTTCGGCGGCGCTTTCGAGCGACTTTTCGGCCGAGTAGAAGCTCATGAACGGAAGATCCACCATCAACAGCGAGCCCTGGTTGCCGCGCTTGACGCAAGCCACGTGGTAGCCGACGTCCTCGACCGTTACCGGCAGCGAGCTGTCGTGCCCCTGGACCACCATCCCGAGCGAATCGCCGACCAGGATCACCTCGACCCCGTTGCTGCTGACCGCGAACGCCTCGCTGTAGCTGTAGGCGGTCAGACAGGCGAACTTCTCGCCCGCGCGCTTCAGTTTCATGAGCGTCGTGATCGTGACCGGTTTCTTGGCGGCTTGGGTCGACATCGGGGCGACGGAGATTGACGTTCAAACCCGCTCATTGTGGCCGATTGCCAGTCCCCAGGCCAGGGATCGGCGCGCGCGGCTTGCTGCCACCGCGCGCCGCCGCGTAGACTCCGCGAACCCCCCGGCGGAGCGACGAACGAAGATGACCGAATACGTCCGCGTGGGCAACGTGCGAGTCGCTCGTTGCTTGAAGCAGTTGATCGACGAGGAGATCATCCCGGGCAGCGGGGTGGCGGCGGGCGACTTCTGGCAAGGGCTGGAACGCATCGTCACCGACCTGGGTCCGCGCAACCGGGCGCTGCTCGAGCGGCGCGACGAGCTGCAGCGCGAGATCGACGGATGGCTCCGTGGGCATGATGGAGTCCCGCCAGCACCAGAGCAGGCCGAGTTTCTGCGCGGGATCGGCTACCTGGTACCCGAACCGGACGACTTTTCGATCACGACCACTGGGGTGGATCCGGAAATCGCCCGACTCGCCGGACCCCAACTGGTGGTGCCGGTGGACAACGCGCGCTACGCGCTGAACGCGGCCAACGCGCGCTGGGGCAGCCTGTACGACGCGCTCTACGGCACCGACGTGATCCCGGAGGGCGATGGCGCCGAGCGCGGCGAATCCTACAACCCCAAGCGCGGCGCGCGGGTGGTCGCCTACGCGGCCCGATTCCTGGACCAGACGGTGCCGCTGGTGCGCGGCAGCCACGCGAACGTGCACCAATACCTGGTAGAGGTCGACTCCCTGCCCCACCGCCTGTTCGCGATCCTGCCCGACGGGCAGCCCACCGAACTGGCCGACATCGCCCAATTCGCCGGCTTCCGAACGGGAAACAAAGGCATCGAGGCGGTGCTGCTGCGCCACCACGGGCTGCACCTGGAACTGGCGATCGACCGTACCCACCCGGTCGGCCGCACCCACCCGGCGGGCGTGAAGGACGTGATTCTGGAGGCGGCACTGACGACGATCGAGGACTGCGAGGATTCGGTCGCCGCGGTCGATGCCGAGGATAAATGCCGCGTCTATCGCAACTGGTTCGGGTTGATGGCCGGCTCGCTGGAGGCCGAATTCGAGAAAGGCGGGCACGTGATCGAGCGGCGCCTGAACCCGGATCGCGAATACTCAAGCCCCGGCGGAGAGCCGCTGATTCTGCCGGGCCGCAGCCTGCTCCTGGTGCGCAACGTCGGTCAGGCGATGTACACCGACACGGTCACCGACGCGGATGGCGAGCCGATCCCGGAGGGTTTCCTCGACGCGATGGTGACCGCCCTGTGCGCCTGCCACGATTTGAACGGGGGCGGCCGCTATCGAAACAGCCGCGCCGGCTCGATCTACATCGTCAAGCCGAAGCAGCACGGGCCGGACGAGGTCGCGGCCACGGTCGAGCTGTTCGCCCGGGTCGAGCTGGCGCTCGGGCTTCCACCGCTGACCCTGAAGATCGGCATCATGGACGAGGAGCGCCGCACCACGCTGAATCTGAAAGCCTGCATCGCGGCCGCGCGCGAGCGGCTGATCTTCATCAACACCGGATTCCTCGACCGCACCGGGGACGAGATCCACACGCTGATGGAAGCCGGGCCGGTGATTCCGAAGCCGGAACTGAAAAATGCGCACTGGATGCTGGCCTACGAGGACTGGAACGTCGATTTGGGCCTCGCCGCCGGGCTCGCCGGCCGGGCCCAGATCGGCAAGGGCATGTGGGCGATGCCGGACGAGATGGCGGCGATGGTCGAGACCAAGATCGGGCACCCGCAAAGCGGCGCGACTACCGCCTGGGTGCCCTCGCCGACCGCGGCGACCCTGCACGCGATGCACTATCACATGGTCGACGTAGCCGAGCGCCAGCGCGAGTTGGCGGGCCGCCGCCGAGCGCGCCTGGCGGACCTGCTCGAGCCGTCGCTGCTGGAGCGCAGTCTCGATTCCACGGCGATTCAGCACGAGCTCGACAACAACGCCCAGGGCATCCTCGGCTACGTCGTGCGCTGGGTCGAACAGGGAGTCGGCTGCTCCAAGGTGCCGGACATTTCCGATGTCGGCTTGATGGAGGACCGGGCCACGTTGCGGATCTCCAGTCAGCACATCGCCAACTGGCTGCACCACGGAGCCGTGGCACCGGACCTGGTCACCGCGACCTTCGAGCGGATGGCACAGGTGGTCGACCGCCAGAACGCGGGAGACCCGGCCTATCGACCGATGGCCGATGATTTCGAGGCCAGCCACGCGTTCCAGGCCGCGCTGGAACTGGTGTTTCAGGGGCGCGAGTCGCCCAACGGCTATACCGAGCACACGCTGCACCGCTGGCGGCGCCGGTTCAAGGCCTCGGCCTGAGCCGGACCCATGCGCGCGTGGCAGATTCAAGATGAATGGTCGATCGACCACCTCCGCCTGACCGAGCTACCGGAGCCCGAGCCCGGCCCCGGTGAAGTGCTGGTCAGGCTCCGGGCGGCGTCCCTGAACTATCGCGACCTGGTGGTACCGAGGCGCGGCTACGGCCGCCACACCGGGACCCTGCCGCTGGTTCCGGTCTCCGATGGCGCCGGCGAGGTGGTCGCGGTCGGGACCGGGGTGAGCCGGATCGAGCCGGGTCAGCGGGTCTGTCCGCTGTTCCTGCAAGGCTGGATCTCCGGCCCACCCAGCGTCGAGCGACTCTCCGGGATGCTCGGCGGGCCGATCGACGGGGTGATGGCCGATTACCGGGTGTTTCCCGCCGACGGCGTGGCCCCGGCCCCGGCTCACCTGAGCGATATCGAGGCCGCCACGCTGCCGTGCGCGGCGCTGACCGCCTGGAGCGCGCTGGTCACCAACGGCCAGGTCGGCCCCGGCGACAGCGTGCTGATCCAGGGCACCGGTGGGGTCGCGCTGTTCGCGCTCCAGTTCGCGCGGCTGGCCGGTGCCCGCGCGTTCGTGCTCTCCAGCAGCGACGAGAAGCTCGAGCGTGCGGTCAAGCTCGGCGCCGAGGCCGGGCTCAACTACCGCACCCAGCCCGAGTGGTACCGGGCGGTGCGCGACTGGGCCGGTGACGACGGGGTCGACCATATCGTCGAGCTCGGCGGCCCGAGCACCCTGCCCCAGTCGCTGCGCGCGGTCCGCCCGGGCGGGACCCTGTCGATGATCGGGGTGCTGTCGGGCCCCACGGTCGAGGCCCAGCTCGGTCTGATCGTGACCCGCCAGGTGCGCCTCCAGGGGATCACCGTGGGCAACCGCGACGGCTTCGAGCAGATGACCCGCGCGATCGCTAGGCACCGACTGCGTCCGGTCCTGGATCGGGATTTCGGGTTCGAGGAACTGCGCCCGGCGCTCGACCACCTGGCCGCCGGCGCCCATTTCGGCAAGGTCACGCTCAACTTCGGCCACGCCGCAGATTGACCTGAGAGGATCCCCCTCAACGCTTGCTGCGGTTCACGGCGCTGGTGCGACCCGCACTCGCACCGGGTTGAACACCACCGCCTTTACCTGCGCGTCATCATTGCAGTTTCGATCGTCGCTGATATCGTCGCCACTGGTATCGCCGATGATCACGAGTTGGCGCACCAGCGCATCCCCGCTCCCGGGACCAATGAATTCCTCTTCGCCCGACGTCATCACCCGGTCGAACGGTGTGCTGTTAAGCGAGGTGACTCGACTTACCCTGACGGCGGGCGCCATGAAATCGGACGAGAGCACCGAGCTGCTTCCCGCCAGGGCGCGCGTTAATGTGATGCTCGATCCATCGGGTTGCGTTTCGGTCCACGTGGCGGTCACAAATCCACGCGCGAATCGACCGGAAGGGTCTGGAGCAACCGAGACCGCGCCCCGGACACGTGGGCCATGGCCGAAAAAATCGCGGTCACCGGCTGAGGGCGCCCCGAATGGACACAAGACCCCATTCGAAGCCAGCGTCACCGTTACGTCGTAAGAGCAAGCCTGGTTCGCGGGCCCCGGGAACCCGCCAATTGCCTGTGCCGGGCCTATGGTGCATTCCGCCTG
Source organism: Lysobacterales bacterium (assembly GCA_041633655.1). Lineage (GTDB taxonomy): Bacteria > Pseudomonadota > Gammaproteobacteria > Xanthomonadales > SZUA-38 > JBFGYD01. Next base: position 4,418 of record JBFJNB010000237.1, read on the forward strand.
GCAGTTTCCTGCCGAATCGAATCCAAACCACCTGGGATAGCTGGCCGGGTCGGCCCGCTGACACAGCGACAGCGCCCGCCGCCCGCAACTGATGCACTCGCTCGATTCGCCCACAGGTGAGAAATTGGGATCGGCGGTGGGCGTACCGACTATTCGGATGCCGGCACAACCCCCCAGGGACAGCGGCAGCAATAGACCCACGATGGTCGAGAATTTCGAGATTGGTGATTCGGCAGTCATGATTAAGCCTCGGTGTTTTGGGATCAAAGCGTGCGCTCGAATTTGCCGCTCGAGCGGCTGGCGCTATATGTTCAGACGAACTTTCCGTTCGATTCCCTCAACTGCCCGGTTGCGGGGTCGGCTCTCGGCGATTACCTATTTCCGCCGGCGACCGCGGTCATTATGTTGGAATCAGGTATCACCGAATCGCACCGGTGCGATTCGAGGAGGTCTACTATGACTGCGTTTGCATTCCGCCGAGTCGTACTCGCCGGCATGGCCGCGCTGCTGGCGGCCTGCGCGAGCATCCAGACCGGCTCGCATTACGACGAGAGCGCCGATTTCGGTGCCTACCGCACGTTCGCCTGGATCGACGAGCAGCCCTACGTCGTCGACGGCACCTCACCGCGGATCAGTCCC
>JBFJNB010000238.1:0-5049 GCA_041633655.1 Lysobacterales bacterium
ACTTGTCGACGCAGGCGCTCGCCGCGGTGCTGCGCGACTGGCTCGAATGGCAGCCCGAGAAAGTGCTGTTTGGGAGCGACGCGTACTCCGACCCGAACACTCCGCTGGCAGACTGGGAAGAGAAGGCATGGCTGATGACGACCACCGCGCGTCAGGCCCTGGCGCTCGCGCTGACGGGCATGATGCGAGACGGTCAGATTACGCCAGCTCGGGCCGTCGAGATCGCCAGGTTGGTTCTGCGCGAGAACGCAATCCGCTTGTATCGTCTGGAGTGACCTCGCCGCGACCCGCCGGGGCATTTCGGCTTATCATGCCGTCGGGGCTGTGCGGAGATCATGCCCCTGACCGATTTGAAGCGTTTACAAAATCCATTGTTCTCAACCACCAAATCACCAACGCCCGGTCGAATCGCGCTGGCCCTTGCCGGATGGCTGGGGCTCGCCGGTGCGCAGGAGCCCCCGGCGGTGACGGTCGGCACCGTGGCCGAGCTGGCGATCACGCAGACCCACCGGGCTCCAGCCGAGGTCGTGAGCCTGAATTCCAGCGCGATCGCCGCCGAGGTCCAGGCGGTGGTGGCCGCGGTACACGCCGACGCCGGCACCCGGGTCGAGGCCGGCGCGCCGCTGCTGGAACTGGACCCGACCGACTTGGCCCTCGCGGTGCGCCAGATGGAGGCCAGCCTGGCCGCGCTCGATGCGCGCATCACCCAGGCCGACAAGCGCCTGGAGCGCGCCCGCAACCTCGGCGCCGGCGACTACATCTCGGCCGACGATCTGCTGGCGCGCGAGACCGACCTGGCGGTGCTGCGCGCCGAGCGTTCGCTGTGGGAAGTGCGGCTGGAAATCGCGCGCCGCGACGTGGCCAAGTGCCGGATCGCGGCCCCGTTCGCCGGCGTCGTCGAGGCGCGCCACGCGCAGCTCGGGGCCCTGGTGCGACCGGGCGAGCCGCTGTTGACCCTGGTCCAGACCGACCGCCTCGAGCTCGTCGCCGACGTGCCCGGGCATCTGGCCCAATCCCTGGGTGAGGACTCCGGCGCGCGCTTCGCGGTGGACGAACGGACCTGGCCGCTGGTGCCGCTGCGGACCTCCCCGGTGATCCGGCCGGCGACCCGCATCCGCCAGGCGTACTTCGGCTTTGCCGGCGATGACAAACCCCTGATCGGGACCGCCGGCGAGCTGGTCTGGGACGACCGCGTCCCGTCGCTCCCGGCCCACCTGGTGGTCCGCCGCGGCGACGCGCTCGGCGTGTTCGTGGTCGAGGCAGGCCGGGCCCGGTTTCAGGTGCTTTCCGGTGCCGAGGAAGGCCGCCCGGTGCAAGCCGAACTAGCCGTGGACACCGTGATCGTGATCGGCGGCCGGGAACGCCTCAACGACGGCGATCCGGTCCGAATCGGGGTCCGATGAAGCTCGTCCGTCGCCTGCTGACCCACCACCAGCTCGCCAACATCCTGTTCGCCGTGGTCCTGGTCATGGGCGCAATGTCGTATTTCAGCCTGCCCCGCCAGCAGGACCCCGAGGTCAACTTCAACTGGGTCAACGTCTCGACGATCCTGCCGGGCGCCTCGGCCGAGGACGTCGAGCGGCTGGTGACCTCGCCGCTCGAGGACGCGCTGCGCAACGTGCAGGACATCCGCTTCGTCTCGAGCACCTCGCGCGAGTCGCTGTCGAACCTGACGGTGCGCTTCAACGACGTCTCAGAGCGGGTGTTCGACAAGCGGGTCAGCGACCTGCGCCGCGAGATCCAGAACAAGACCAACGAGGAGCTGCCCGAGGAGGCCGAGGATCCATTCATTTTCGAGGCGACCACCTCCTCGGGCTTCCCGACCGCGCTGGTGGTGGTGGCCGGCCAGGCCGACGACGAGTCGCTGCGACGGCAGGGGCGCCTGGTCAAGGACGACCTGGAGCGCATCGCCGGGGTCGACCGGGTTCAGGCTTTCGGCCTCCACGAACCGGAGCTTCATGTCGAGTTCGACCCGGTGGCGACCGCGGCCCGTGGCCTCGACGGCGCCGACCTGGCCGACGCGTTGGGGCGTTCGTTCCGCGACGTGTTCGCCGGCACCGCCCGGGTCGCCGCCGGGGAGTGGCTGGTGCGGGTCGACGGCACCACCAGCGATCCCGAGCGCCTCGCCGAGGTCCAGGTAGCGCCGCCGCTCGAGCCTTCCGCTCGCGTCCGCCTGGACACGGTTGCGCGCATCGAGCGCGGCCGTGAGGATCCGGCGCAGCTGGTCGCGTTCGACGGTCGTCCCGCGGTGTCGCTGTCGGTGACCAAGATCCCGAAGGTCAACACGCTGAAGCTGGTCGGCGCGATCAACGCCTACATCGAGCGCAAGAACTCCCAGCTCGCCGGCAGCGGCATCGACGTGATCCTGGCCGACGACCAGACGATCCCGACCCGCGAGGCGATCGACATCATGCAGACCAACGCGGCCCTCGGCCTGACCCTGGTGCTGGCGGTGTGCTGGGCTTTTCTCGGGTTGCGCATCGCGGTGCTGGTGACGCTGGGGATCCTGTTCTCGATCGCCGGCACCTTCTGGCTGCTGGCCGCCACCGGCAACACGCTGAACGTATCGGTGCTGCTCGGCATCGTGATCGTGCTCGGGATGCTGGTCGACGACGCCGTGGTCGTCGTCGAGGCGATTTATTACCGCATTCAGCGCGGCGCCGAGGCGCTGGGCGCGGCGCTCGCCGGCCTGCGCGAGGTGGCGCAGCCGGTGACCTCGGCGGTGTCCACGACGATGGCCGCGTTCCTGCCGCTGATGCTGCTCGGCGGAATCCTGGGGCAGTTCATGTTCGTGATCCCGCTGGTGGTCACGCTGGGGCTGGCGACCAGCCTCATCGAGGCGTTCTGGATCCTCCCCTCGCACCTGATCGACTGGCGCGGCCGACACGGCCACCGGGAGCGGGCGGGCGGGCGGCGCGCCCGCTTCATTCACTGGCTGCGGGTGAACTACACCAAGTGGCTGTGCTACGTGATCCGGCGCCCGAAGCGCTTCATGGCCCTGTTCGTGTTCGGGTTCGCGGCCGCGGTCGGGGTGGTTGGCGTCGGCCTGATCCGAATCAACTTCTTCACCTTCGACCCGGTCCGGCTGTTCTACGTGAACGTGGACATGCCCCCGACCGCTCCGCTGGAGGAGTCGCTGCGCCAGGCGCTGGCGGTCGAACGCCGCGTGCGGGCGCACCTGGGGCCCGACGAGGTGCGCGCGATCACCGTGCTGGCCGGGCTCAAGTTCACCGAGGTCGAACCGCTGTTCGGCGACCAGTTCGCGCAGCTCCAGGTGTCGCTGAACCCGATCGACCGCGGCAGCGGCCGCCAGGTCAACGAAGTCGTCGAGGCGATGCGCGCCGACGTCGCGGCCACCCCCGGCGACGGGGAGATCTCGTTTCTGGAGATCTCCGGCGGACCGCCGGCGACCAAGCCGATCAGCGTCAAGGTGCGCAGCGACGACTTCGGGGAACTGCGGAGCGCTGCCGATCGGGTCACCGAGATCGCTGCCGCCGTGCCCGGGGTCCGCGACCTGAGCGACGACGACATCCCCGGCCGCGCGGAGCTGGCGCTCGAGGTCGACCACGCGGCGACCCGGCGCCTGGGCCTGGACCCCGGCCACGTCGCCCGCCTGCTGCGCCTGCACTTGGATGGCGAAGTGGTCGCGTTCATGCGCGATGAGGGCGAGAAGGTCGAGTTGCGGGTGCGGGCCCAGCCCCGTCGCCTGGACCGGGTCGACGCGATCCTGGACGATCCGATCAGGCTGCCGGACGGAACCTCGACGACCTTCGCCGCGCTGGTCACGGCCTCGACCCGACAGGGTAAGGGCACGATCCGCCACTACAACCTGCGCCGCGCGATCACGGTCGAGGCGGATCTCGACGACGAACTCAACAACACGGTTGCCGCGAACGCCGAGATCCGACGGCGCTGGCAAGAGGTCCAGGCCGAGTTCCCGAACACCGATCTGGATTTTTCCGGCGAGCTGGACGACATCCAGGACACGCTCGATTCGCTGCCCGGGCTGTTCCTGCTCGGCCTGGGCCTGATCTACCTGATCCTGGCGACCCAGTTCCGCAGCTATTTTCAGCCGCTCCTGATCCTGGTCACGGTGCCGATGGCGTTCACCGGGGTCGTGTTCGGTCTGCTGGTCACCGGCAATCCGATGAGCCTGTACACGATGTACGGGGTGATCGCGCTGACCGGGATTGCGGTCAACTCGGCGATCGTGCTGATCGACGCGGCCAACCAGCGCATCCGCGCCGGTATGCGCCCGCTGCACGCGACCGTGTACGCCGCGCGGCGGCGGGTGGTGCCGGTGATCATGACCACGTCGACGACGATCGCGGGGCTTTTTTCGCTGGCGCTGGGCCTCGGTGGCAAGTCGCTGCTGTGGGGGCCGGTGGCCTCCAGCAGCGTCGCCGGGCTGGGCGTGGCCACGGTGCTGACCCTGTTCGTGGTGCCGACGCTGTACCGGCTGTTCATGCGCGGCCACGGCGAACACCAGAGGCTCGAGGGGCGTGCGGCCGCTGCATAACGCCTGGGCACTGGGCTGGGCCAGCTTCGCCACCGACACCGCCAGCGCGATGGTCGCGGTGCTGCTGCCGGTGTTCCTGCTCGAGGTGCTCGGGGAGAGCCCGGCCAAGCTCGGCCTGGTGGTCGGGATCGGCACGCTGGTCTCGTTCGGACTGCGCTGGATCGCCGGCTGGATCGCCGACCGGACCCGCCGCCCGAAGCTGCTGGCCGGCGCCGGGTACGGCCTGTCGGCGGTGGCCAAGCCAATGTTCGCGCTGTGCACGAGCTGGGGCGCGGTCGCCGGGCTGCGGGTGCTGGAGCGCTTCGGCAAGGCGATCCGTTCGGCGCCGCGCGACGCGCTGATCGCCGGCGTCCCCGGTCCGGATGCGGGGCGCGCGTTCGGACTCCACAAGGCGCTGGACCTGGGCGGTGAGGCCACCGGCATGGTGCTGGTCGCGGGCGCGTTCTGGCTGCTGGCCTCCCCGTCGCACGAACTGGTACGCGGGCTGCTGGCGGCGACCGCGATCCCGGGCCTGGTCGCGATCGCGATCG
>JBFJNB010000239.1:0-5028 GCA_041633655.1 Lysobacterales bacterium
CTGGGTGCCGATCGGCGCGCGGTCAAGCTCTATACGCGCAAGCCGAACGGGAACGGTGGAGCGGCCCCAGCCGCGGATTCTGGCGGATGAGGCCGAACCTGGCATTCTGCCTGGCGCTGCTCGGCGGCTGCGCCACGACCGCTCCCGGCCCCGGGGAACTCCCGGCGCACCCGTCGGAGCTGCGCTTCGAAAATCGAGAGATCGTCTATCCGGTCGCGGCCGATTACCGCCATCGTCTCGACGGCGGCAACGTCGCCTACGTCGTTCCCGACCACAGCCTGCCGCTGATCAAGCTGAGGCTGCTGGTCCCGGCGGGCGGCTACCTGCTGGAGCCGGATCAGGCCGGTCTGACCGGAATCACCTCGGCGATGCTGCGCGACGGCGGCACCGCGGCGATGAGTCCGATGGCGCTGGATGAGCGGCTCGATTTCCTGGCTTCTGCGATCTCGTTCGCGATCGGCACCACCCAATCCACGGCCAGTCTGGACACCCTGTCGGTGCACTTCGATGAGAGCCTCCGGCTGATGTTCGACATGCTGACCGAGCCCGGGCTGGACCCCGACCGGCTGCGGATCAACCTGGACCGCGCGATCGAGCTGTTGCGCAAACGCAATGACGACACCCGCACGATCGAGCCGCGGGTCTGGAGCGAGCTGCTGCTGGGGGATGGGTTCTTCGTCAACCACTCACCGACCGGTGCCAGCGTCGAGGCGATCACCGCCGAGGCGATCCGGGCGTTCGCCGCGCGCGTGTTCGCCTCCGGGCGACTGATCTTCGCCGTCAGCGGGGACATCGAGCCGGCCGCGGCGGTGGCGGCGCTGAACCGCCAGCTCCAGCGCCTTCCGCGCGGCGGCGAGCTGCCGCCGGTCCCGCAAGAAATCGCGCCCCATCCGCCGGGTCTGTACGGGGTCGCCAAGCCCGACGTGAACCAGACCCGGGTCACCCTCGGTCATCCCGGCCCGCGCCTGCACCACCCGGACGAGTACGCGATCGCGGTGATGAACGAGATCCTCGGCGGCGGCGGTTTCACCAGCCGGATCACCTCGCGCGTGCGCAGCGAAGAGGGTTTGGCCTATTCGGCCGGGAGCGCCTTCTCGCTCGGGCGCCACTACCCGGGTCAGTTTCGCGTCTATTTTCAGTCCAAGAACGAATCGGTCGCGCGGGCGCTGGCGATCGTGCTGGAAGAAATCGAGCGCATTCGCGGCGAGCCGGCCGGCGAGGCCGAGGATGCCACCGCGATCGAGTCTCAGGTCGCGTTTCTGGCCGATCTGTACAGCAGCGCATCGAGGATGGCCGAGCGATTCGCCGCCGACGAGCTCAACGGCGAGGATCCCGACTACTGGCGCAACTACGAGGCGCGCATTCGCGCGGTCACCGCGACAGACGTCCAGCGCGCGGCTGCGGTCCACCTGAAGCCCGATCAGTTGCGGGTGCTGGTGGTCGGCGGGCTGGACCAGGCGCTGGCCGGCGGCGGCCCCGACGGCGGGGTGGAGGCGGTGGTGGGCCAGCCGCTGACCCGAATTCCGCTGCGCGATCCGCTGACCCTGGAGCCGCTGGAGTAGGTATGCGAGACAGGGCACCAGTTACCGCATATCATGGCATCTTGTACCCATTGAGGCGGGTCCGATGAGAATAGGGGTTCCGAAGGAAGTCAAAGTGCGCGAGTACCGGGTTGGCCTGGTGCCCGCGTCGGTGCGCGAACTGGTCGCGCACGGCCACGAGGTTTTCGTCGAGCACGAGGCCGGTGCCGGAATCGGGGTCCGGGACGCCGATTACGCCGGGGTCGGCGCCACCGTGCTGCCCGACGCGGCCCAGGTGTTCGAGCGCGCCGAGCTGATCGTCAAGGTCAAGGAACCGCAGCCGGCCGAGCGCGCGATGCTGCGCCCGGATCACGTGCTGTTCACCTACCTCCACCTGGCGCCCGATGCCCCGCAGACCGAGGAACTCATCGCCAGCGGCGCCACCTGCATCGCCTACGAGACGGTGACCGACGACTTCGGCCGCCTGCCGCTGCTGGCGCCGATGTCGGAAGTGGCCGGACGTCTGTCGATCCAGGCCGGCGCCATTTCGCTGGAGAAGGTCCATGGCGGTTCCGGGGTTCTGCTGGGCGGGGTTCCCGGCGTTCCGCCGGCGAAAATCGTCATCATCGGCGGCGGCGTGGTCGGGATCAACGCGGCGCAGATGGCGGTTGGATTGGGCGCGCGGGTCGTGATCCTGGACCGCTCACTCGACGTGCTGCGCCGGATCGATCACCAGTTCCACGGGCGGATCCGTACCGTGTATTCGACCGCGGACGCGATCGACCGGCTGCTCGCCGGCGCGGACCTGGTGATCGGCGCGGTGCTGATTCCGGGCGCGGCGGCCCCCAAGCTGGTCACCCGCGAGGATCTGAAGACGATGCGCCCCGGCTCGGTGCTGGTGGACGTCGCGATCGATCAGGGCGGATGCTTCGAAACCTCGCGCCCGACCACCCACGACGAGCCGACCTTCGTCGTCGACGACATCGTGCACTACTGCGTGGCCAACATGCCCGGGGCGGTCCCGCGGACCTCGGCCTTTGCGCTCAACAACGCCACCCTGCCGTTCGTGCAGGCGATCGCCGGCAAGGGCGCGATCCGCGCGTTGAAGGAGGACCGCCACCTGATGAACGGGCTCAACGTCTACCAGGGCAAGATCACCTGCAAGGAAGTCGCCGAGGCCCGCAACCTCGAATACGTGCCCCCGGACGAGGCGCTGGGTTAGCCCGCGGCGCCCACCTCCAGCAGCGCCTCGAAGCGCTCGAGCTGTTGCTCCTCCAGGTTGTAGGGCGCGACCATGCGGTACAGGTCCGGCTCCCCCGGCCACGACAGGTACTCGATCCCGGCGGCGCGCAGGGTGGCGTCCAGTTCCGGCTCCAGGCGCGCGAACACCTGGTTGATCTCGACCGGGTGGATCAGCGTGGCCTGCGGGTGGGCATCCAGCGCCGCGCCGATCCGGCGCGCGGCCTCGTTAGCGCGCCGCGCCGTGACCAGCCACAGGTCCTGGTCCAGATAAGCCAGCAACTGGGCGGAGGCATACCGCTGCTTGCTCAGCAGGTGGCCGGCCTGCATCCGCCGCCGCGCGAAGCCCGCGGCCAGCGCGCGATCGAAGAACAGCAGCGCCTCGGCTCCCAACGCGCCGTTCTTGGTGGCGCCGAAGCTCATCAGGTCGATGCCGGCGCGCCAGGTCAGCGCCGCCGGGGTGGCGCCGGTCGCCACCAGCGCGTTGGCGAAGCGGGCGCCGTCCAGGTGGCAGCGCAGGCCGTGCGCGCGCGCCAGCGCGGTGAGCGCCTCGATCTCGGTCCGCGAGTACACGGTCCCGCACTCGGTGGCCTGGGTCAACGACAGCAGCGCCGGCTGCGGCTGGTGGACGTCGTCGCCGAGGAGGTCGATCGCGGCCCGGATCGGGTCGGGCGCGAGCTTGCCGTGGGCGCCGGCGAGCGGAACCAGCTTCGCCCCGTGAGCGTAGAATTCGGGCGCGCCGCACTCGTCGACGTTGAGGTGCGCGGTTTGGTGGCAGAACACCGCACCGTAGGGGGGGCAGGCCTGGGCGACCGCGAGCGCGTTGGCCGCGGTGCCGGTGGCGACCGGATAAACCAGCGTGTCGGTTTCGAATACCTCCGAGAAGCGCTCGTTCAGTTGCTCGCTCCAGCCATCGCGCCCATAGGCGTGCGCGGGCCCGGCATTGGCCGCGATCAACGCCTGCAGGATCTGCGGCGCGCCGGGGGCTTCGTTGTCGCTGCGCAGGTTCATCGCGATGGAGTTTAGCCGCTGGCGTCGCGCGCGTCGCGACCGGCTAAAATGACGCGATGTCCGCCCACCGCTCGTCACCATCGCCCGCGCCGTACATCACCCCGGAGGGTCACACGCGCCTGAAGGCGGAACTGGACGACCTGTGGCGCCGCCAGCGCCCCGAGGTCACGCGCGCGGTCACGGCGGCGGCTGCCGAGGGCGACCGCTCGGAAAACGCCGAGTACATCTACCGCAAGAAGCAGTTGCGCGAGATCGATCGCCGGATCCGCTATCTGGGCAAACGCCTCGACCTGCTGCGGGTCGTGCGCGAACCGCCGCGCGACCGCACGGCGGTGTACTTCGGCGCCTGGGTCGAATTGGACGAGGACGGCACGGCACGCCAATACCGGGTCGTCGGAGCGGACGAGATCGATCCCCGGCGCGGCTGGATCAGCGTCGACTCGCCGTTAGCCCGAGCGCTGCTGAAAAAGAGGGTCGGCGACGAATTCGAACTCGAGCTGCCCAAGGGCCTTCGTGTATTCCGGGTAACCGCGATCCGTTATGAGTAGCCTGCCTCGCCCACCGCAGTTGAACGTGGTCGGTGCCGGCAAGGTCGCGCGGGTGCTGGCCCGGCTGTGGCGCGAACGCGGACGGTATCGCGTGGGCGACGTCGTCACCCGCGGCGCCGCCACCGCCGCGGCCGCGGTCGGCTTCATCGGCGCCGGGACCGCCCGAGTGGGTCTGGACGAGCTGGAGCCGGCGGAGTGCTGGCTGATCGGGGTCAACGACGACGCGATCGCCCCGATCGCCCGCCGGTTGGCCGCGCTCGAGCTGATTCGACCCGGCGATCTGGCGTTTCATCTGAGCGGGGCGCTGGCCGCCGATGCGCTGGCGCCGCTCGGCGGGAAGGGCGCGCGGATCGCCAGCCTGCACCCGTTGAAATCGATCGCCGACCCAGCGGCCGCCTGCGCTGGCTTCGCCGCCACTCCGGTCGCGCTGGAAGGCGACCCGGAGGCCTGCGAGGTCCTGGCACGGCACGCCGAGGCGATCGGGGCGGTCCCGTTTCGGCTGGAGTCCCGGCAGAAGCTGCGCTACCACGCCGCCAACACCATTCTATGCAATTACCTGACCGCGCTGCTGGACATCGGGCTGGAGGTCTACGAATCGGCCGGCATCGAGCGCTCGGTGGCCGCGTCGATGGTGACCCCCCTGATGACCGAAACGCTGGCCGCGGGCCTGCGCGAAGGGCCGGAGGAGAGCCTGACCGGCCCGATCGCCC
>JBFJNB010000240.1:0-5020 GCA_041633655.1 Lysobacterales bacterium
CCCTCCCTGAAGCCCGAATACGCGACCGCCATGAGCTGTCCTGCGAGCAGATCCCCGGGCGCCTGCCTGACCACGGTTTCGCGGCTCGGCGCCGGCATCTCGGTGGGCGGCGGCGAGCATCCGCCCAGCGCCAGCGCGATGACGGCCAGCGTCGGTCCGGCGGCGGGATGGTCCCGGTGCGGATCCCGTTTCACTCGTCGCTCCCCGGCGGCCGGATGCTGAAGTCGGTGCGCAGCTGCGTCGCCGAGCTGCCGCCGATCCAGACGTGGAACGCTCCCGGCTCGGTGATCAGGCGCATGTCCCGGCCGAAGAACGCGAGATCATCGGTGTGTAGCTCGAACGAAACCGTCCGCGTCTGGCCCGGCTCCACGCGCAGCCGCTGGAAACCCTTGAGTTCCTTGACCGGGCGGGTCACGTTGCCCACCAGATCGCGCACGTAGAGCTGCACCACTTCATCGGCGGCAACCGGGCCCGCGTTGGTCAGTTCGGCGCTGACCGTCACGGTCTCGCCGATGCCGATCTCGTGCGCGCTCGCCCGGATGTCCCGGTAGATGAACTCGGCGTACGACAATCCGTGCCCAAACGGGTACAGCGGGGTGAAGCCGGCGTCCAGGTGAAACGAGGTCATGCCCAGGGAAAGCTGTGGCGCCTGGCCGTCGATGTCGTCGATGTGGACGACCGTGTCCGGCGACGGCGGCTTGCCGGTGTTTTTCTGGTTGTAGTAGATCGGGATCTGGCCAACCATGCGCGGGAATGTCGCCGGCAGCTTGCCCGACGGCGATTCGATCCCGAACAAAAGCTCCGCGATCGCCGGGCCGCCCATCGTGCCCGGGTGCCACGCAAACACAATCGCGTCGACCCGATCCACGATATCCGTCAGGGTCAGCGGACGGCCGGCCTGAATTACCGCAATGACCGGCTTGCCGACCTCCCGCATTCGCTCGACCAGCTCCGCCTGGTTGCCCGGAAGCCCGATGTCGGCGCGCGAGTGCGCCTCGCCCGACAGGATCGATTCCTCGCCCAGGAACAGCACCACGGCATCCGAGCCACGGGCCAGCTCGAGGGCCTCGCCGAACGCCGCGGTCGAGCGGCTGCGGGTGGTCTTCATGGCCTGGGCGTAACCCACCTCGACCCGCTCTCCCAGCAGCGCCCGGATCGCGGCCAGCGGAGTCACGCTCAGTCCCGGGTCGCCGTCGAAGATCCAGGTGCCGCGCTGCTCGTAGGGCGCGTCGGCGAGCGGGCCGACGACCGCCAGGCGCTCGAGCCGGTCGGCGGCCAGCGGCAGCGCCCCGTGGTCGTTTTTCAGCAGCACGGCGCTTTCCAGCGCCGCGGCCTTTGCCGTTTGTAGCGCCTCGGCGTCGGCGATCGCGGGCAGCGCGGCCGGATCGGTGTACGGCCGCTCGAACAGCCCCAAGCGGAACTTGACCCGCAGGATGTTGGCGACCATCGCGTCGACGGCGGCCTGCTCGATGCGTCCCTCCGCGATCAGATCGCCCAGGTGGCGGACGTAGGATTCGCCCGCCATCTCCATGTCCACCCCGGCGGTCACGGCCTGGCAGACCGACTCCCGGTCGTTCTCGCTCACCCCGTGAACCGCGAGCTGGCGCACCGAGTCCCAGTCGCTGACGACGAATCCGTCGAAGCCCCACTCGTCCCGCAGCACCTGTCGCATCAGAAACGCGTTGCCGGTGGCGGGCACGCCGTCGAGGTCGCTGAACGACGCCATCAGCGTTGCCACACCCGCGTCGACGGCCGCCTTGAACGGCCTCAAGTAGACGTTGCGCAACTCGTTTTCCGGGACGTTGGCCGTCGCGTAGTCGCGACCGCTCTCCACCGCGCCGTAGCCGGCGAAATGTTTCGCGCACGCGGCGATCGAGCCGGGTGCGGTGAGGTCCTCTCCCTGGAAGCCCTCGACCATCGCGGTGGCGAGCGCGCCGGCAAGGAACGGATCCTCGCCCGGGCTCTCGGCAATGCGCCCCCAGCGCGCGTCCCGCGCAATGTCGATCATCGGCGCGAAGGTCCAGTTGATGCCGGTCGTGGCCGCCTCGCGCGCCGCCACCCGGGCGCACCGCCTGACCAGTTCCGGATCCCAGGTTGCGGCCTGTCCGAGCGGGATCGGCATCACGGTTTTGAACCCGTGGATCACGTCGCGGCCAATCAAAAGCGGAATGCCCAGGCGGCTCTCCTTTACCGCGATGCGCTGCAGCTCGTTGGCGGCCTCGACGTCCACCAGGTTGAGCACCGAGCCGATCTGGCCGGCCCTGATCCGGTCGCCAAGCTGTGCCGGCACGCCGCCGTCGCCGGGACTGACCTGGTTCATTTGCCCGACCTTTTCGGCCAGGGTCATCCGGCCGAGCAGACCCTGGACGCGGTCCTCGATTGCCGGCGGCTCGGTGCGTGTCTGGGCCATGGAAGGGCTCGTCCTGATGATGGGCAAATGGGTCGAGAATCGGGCGTCACGAGAATCGGAGGTGCTCGGCCGCCTGGCCGCTGCTGCAAGCCCGCGATTGGCCCCTCACAAAACGGCGTTTTAGCAGCGTTTGACAGCGCTGTCAAATTAGCCGACGATGCGTCGAATGGAGCATTACCAAACAGCGCCGCAAGATCGAATCCCATTTCATCTGAAGCTGGTTTACGGCCTCGGAGCGTTCGTCAACAATCTGCTCGCCGCCGCGATCGGCGGCATGATCATCGTGCTCAATTTGGGCTTCGGGATGAATCCCGCGCTGGTCGGACTGCTCGGCGCGCTGCCTCGCCTGACCGATGCGATCACCGATCCGTTGATGGGGTACATCTCGGACAACACGCGGACCCGCTGGGGCCGGCGGCGCCCGTATATCTTCGTCGGCGCGATCGCGGTCGGCATCATTTACGCGCTGCTGTGGCAGTTGCCGGCCGACAAGAGCGAAACGTTCTATTTCTGGTACTTCCTGTCGGGCTCGCTCGTGTTCTACCTCGCCTACACGGTGTTCGCGACGCCCTGGGTGGCGCTGGGCTACGAACTGACCCCCGACTATCACGAACGCACCCGCCTGATGGGGGTGCAGAATTTCGTCGGCCAGATTCCCTACATGGTCGCCGGCTATTTCCTGGCGATCATGTACAACAAGAACTGGTTCGAGTCATCGGCCGACGGCGCGGCCGGGCTGGCGATAATCATCGGTGGCTTCGCGATCGTGGTCGGGATCATGCCCGCGATCTTCCTGCGCGAGCGGTTCAAGGACCTCGCGGCAGCCGAGGCGGCCGAGAAAGACGCCGAGGCGGGTGCCGCCGGGAGCGCCATCGTCCGCAACATCCTGGACTTCCTGCGCGGGTTCGTGATCACGCTGAAGTTCGGCCCGTTCCTGAAGCTGTGCGCCGCGACCTTCCTGGTCTTCAACGGCTTCATCCTGATCGCGTCGTTTCAGTCCTACGTGATCATTTACTACGTGTTCGGGGGCGACAAGGAAGCGGGCGCGACCTTCGTCGGTCATGCCCAGTTGCTGGGGGCGGTATCGACGCTGCTGGTCATTGCCATCGTGACCTGGCTGGGCACGAGGATCGGCAAGCGCCGCGCGTTCTTCGTCGCGACCGGTATCTCGATGGTCGGCTACGCGCTCAAATGGTTCTGCTACAGCCCCGCCAATCCCTGGCTGGTCCTGGTCCCGGCGCCGCTGATGGCGTTCGGCCTGGGCGGCCTGTTCACGCTGATGCCCTCGATGATCGCCGACGTCGTCGACATGGACGAACTCCAGACCCACGAGCGTCGCGAGGGCATGTACGGCTCGATTTTCTGGTGGGTGGTCAAACTCGGGATGGCGGTCGCGATCGCCGGGGGCGGGTTGCTGCTCAATGCGACCGGATTCGATGTCGCACTCGATGGTGCTCAGGGCGAACGGACGATCGTCCTGATGCGCCTGTTCGACGCCTTCGTGCCGGTTATCGCCTCGGGCATCGCGATCTGGGCCATCGCGACGTTCCCGATTACCGAGGAGAAGGCGCACCAGGTCAGGCTCGAACTCGAGGCGCGGCGCGGGAGCATGTGAGCGTGACGGCCACCCTTGCCAAGGCGCTCGCGCTGGCCCCGCTGGCGGCGCTGCTGCTGAGCGGCTGCAATCAGGACCCGGCGCCGACCGATCCGGTCTGGGCCGTCAACGTCGGCGGCCCGGCGTATCAGGCCGCGGACGGCACGCGCTACCGCGCCGAGGAGGCGATCGGCGGCGGTACCGTGGGTCGGCTCGAAGCGGTGCTTGGGTCGCAGGACCCGGAGCTCTACAAGAGCTACCGCGAGGGTGACGTGACGATCGCGCAGCCGATCGCCAACGGCAGCTACGACCTGACGTTCCATTTCGCCGAGCCCACCGAGACCGCGCGCGGCGGTCGCGTCTTCGACGCGTTCGCCGAGGAGCGGCGGGTCATCGACGACCTCGACGTGATGCTGTTTCGCGACGGCAAGATCCGCTCGGCGCTGACCGTGACCGTCCCGGGCGTCGCCGTCGCCGACGGCGAACTGAACGTCCGCTTCGAGGCAGCCGCGGGCCGGCCGATCCTGAGCGCGCTGCTGGTGCGCGCAAAGCAGCAACCCGCGCCGTCGTGGGAACTCATCTGGCGCGACGAGTTCGACGTGGACGGACCGCCCGATCCGACCCAATGGACCCCGGAGGAATGGCCGCCGCGCAAGGTCAACGACGAGGACCAGGCTTACACGCCGCGGCCCGAGAACCTGCGCGTCGAGGATGGCCACCTGATCATCGAGGCGCACCGGGAGGATTATCGCGACGCGAGCTATACCTCCGGGCGCATTCAGTCCGCCGGCAAGGGCGATTTCCTTTACGGCCGGTTCGAGGTGCGCGCGAAGCTGCCCCGGGGCCAGGGCACCTGGCCGGCGATCTGGATGCTGCCCAGCGACCCGTTCCGATACGCCACCACCTGCTCGGACGATGCGGACTGGCAGGGCAGCGAGGACTGCGACGCCTGGCCCAATTCGGGCGAGATCGACATCATGGAGCACGTTGGCTACCAGATGAACCACGTCCACGGC
>JBFJNB010000241.1:0-5006 GCA_041633655.1 Lysobacterales bacterium
CGCCGGCAACAGGGGTTCGAATCCCCTTGGGGACGCCAATCCACAACACTCCAAGGCTTGCCAGCGCGCGGTCGCTCTCCCGCGGTTCGACAGGCTCGCGCTTGACTCAGGTGAAGGAGCGCTGACCCGGATAACGACCCGGTGCCGTTGTGTCAGTGCCAGTTTCCGCCGAGGGAGCGAAGTTCGGCGGTCTTCATCGCGAGCACGCTTTCCAGCACGTAACGGGCGTGCTTGAACTCGGGGGTGCCGGAGCCGCACGCCAGCGGCAGCCGGCGGTAGATCAGTCGGATATCCGACACCAGCTTTTGCTTGCGTTGCTCTCGCATGACATTTAACCCCGCTCGCTTGATGCAGGATCAAGTTACCCCGTGGGCCGGTGCCGGCCATATGGGAATATTCCTACGGCGCTGTAGGACGTTGACGACGGCTGGCAGCCGATCCGTCCTGAGTTTGACGGGTTGCTAGTGGTTTCGGCTGACCAGCCAGACGAGGGAACCGTAGCTGGCGCAGACGGCGATGCAGACCGCGACCATAATCCACCCTTCCATATCGTGTTCTCCTTTTGACCCCTGATTTCGTTGTACGCGTGAGATTGTAGCGCAATTTGCCGACGTTCGATTCCGCCGTGACGATGTTTTGCAATGAATGCAAACAATCTTGACACTTACGCCGAATCGCTGGGCCGGGCATGCGGGTTGAGGTAGTCTGCCGCCTGAGAGTGCTTGGTTACACGCATCGAGACGGAACGCGACTCAAGCGCTTTCGCGGCTGAGCCGCCGCATCCGTGGTCCGGCTGGGGTTCTGCCTCCCCCTCTGCCCAGCCGGACCACGCCTTTGAGCCGGGGAAACGCCAACAACAACATGAAAGCTGCGGAACAGAAAAGGCGGAGCGTGCTGATCCTGGATGACGATCCGGACGTACTCGAATACGCCAGCGTGGTGTTCACCGACTGCGGATTCAAACTGATTCCCCGCCCCAAGAGCCAGGATTTGAGCGAAGCTCTCGCGGCCGATCCGGATCTGATCATGGTCGACCTGCTGATGCCCGGCGAGGACGGGATCGAGACCCTGCATCGGCTAGCCGCTGCCCGCATCACCTGCCCGCTGATCGTGGTCAGCATGTGTAGCGAGGCGGTGCTGCGCGCGGCCCGCTCGGTGGCCGAACTGCTCGGCTTCGAGGTGCTCGGTTTCCTGCGCAAGCCGTTCTACAAGGACGACGTGCTGAAGCTCACGGAGACGCTGGCGCCGCAGGAGGCCGGGGCGGCCGAACTGAAGCGCCTGATGGATTCGGGTTGCATCATCAACCACTATCAACCGACCGTGGATCTGCATCGGTGCCGGGTGGCCGGGCTCGAGGCCAGGGCCCGCTTTCACCATCCGCAGCAGGGCATCATCGCCCCGCTTCAGATGTTCCGTTGGGCGCGGCGCCTGGGGGTCACCGATCAGATCGAGGCGGGCCTGCTCAAGAGCGCGGTGCTGGATGCCCTGCGGATCGCCGACCGAGGTTTCCGGCTGCCAATGTCGGTGAACCTCAGCACCGGAATTCTCAAGTCGAAGCGCTTCCCGGAGCAGTTGGAGCAGATGTGCCGAAAGCTCAGGTTCCTGCTGAGCCAGCTCACCATCGACGTCAGCGAAACCGAAGCCTGCCGCGATCTGCTCGCGGTCAAATCGGCGCTGACCCGGCTGTCGCTGCGCGGCTGCTCGATCGCGCTGGAGTACGGGGCGCGGTTCTTCGCCCGCGGCGAGATCGAGAATCTGCCGCTGAACGAACTCAAGTTGGTGCCGGCGCTGGTGCAGGCATCGATGACCGACCAGCGCCAGCGCAACGCGCTGGCCGAGGCGGTGGAGCATGCCACCGAACTCGACCTCCAGGTGACCGCCATCGGCGTGGAGAGCGCGGAGCAACTGGGGTTGCTGCTGGACCTCGGGGTGCGCCGCTTCCAGGGCCGGTTCTTCTCCGACGACAAGCAGTTCGATGGCGCGCTGTATTATCTCCATCGCGCCCCGGAGCAGTTGCGCGAATTCGGAATGAGCGGTCGGCGCAGCGCTTCCAACGGCTGAAACGCCGCGATTCAGCTTTCCTCTGCCCGGGCAGCCTCGCGCAGCCGGGCGATCAGCGCCTCGACGTCGGCGCGAAAACTCTCCGATGACCCGAGATCGGCTTTCAAGCCCGCTTCCAGTTCGGCCGCGGCGCGCTGGATCCGGTCGAGTCCGTGCAGCCCGGCCGACCCGGCCAGCCGGTGGACCGCGTCGAGGAACTCGGCCCGATCGGTGCCGACGGTCTGCCACAGGCGCTCGAGTTCCAGCGCCCGCTCCGGCAGCCGGGCCAGGTAGCGGCGGCGCTGCTCGCGCAGCAGGGCCAAGGCGTTCTGCGACAGCTCAACCACCGACCGAGCGTTCCAGTTCCTTGAGCAGGGTATCCAAGTCGAACGGCTTGATCAGAAACGCCGAGCAACCCGCCTCGAACGCGACATTGCGGTCGGCCTCTGCGTTGGATGCGCTCATCGCGATCATCGGCAGCACCGGGTGGGCGGCGCGCACCTGTCGCATGAAGCTGTCACCGCTGAAATCGGTCAGGTTGAAATCGGTCAGCAGCACGTCCACAGCGCCGCCCTGGAGCTTGTCCAGCGCCTGTTGGCCGTTCATCGCCAGGGTCGTCGCGTAGCCGCTGTCGCTCAGCACCACGGCAAGATACTCGCGCACGTCCATGTCGTCCTCGACCACCAGGATGCGGCGCTGGGCCTCGGTTTGCCCGCTGCCCGCGGGCGCCGTCAGCGCGGGCTGGGCAGCCGGGGCCCGGAGGTCGGCGCCGAAGGTCGAGCCCTCGCCGGGGGTCGATTCCAGCAGAATCTCACCGCCCAGGACCACCGCCAGGTGCTGGCTGATGGAAAGGCCCAGGCCGAGGCCGCGGGCCCGGGTGTGCTCGTCCTCGAGGCTGGAAAAGGCCTGGAAGATGTGCTCCCACTTGTCCTTCGGGATGCCCGGGCCGGTATCGGTCACGGTGAGACGCAGCCGATCGTTGCGCTGC
The DNA here is from genome assembly GCA_041633655.1 of Lysobacterales bacterium. Taxonomy (GTDB): domain Bacteria; phylum Pseudomonadota; class Gammaproteobacteria; order Xanthomonadales; family SZUA-38; genus JBFGYD01. Next base: position 3,029 of record JBFJNB010000241.1, read on the forward strand.
CGCCAGACGACCCGGACGCTGCCCTCGTTGGTGTAGCGCAGGGCATTGGAGATCAGGTTGACGATGATCTGGCGCAAGCGCACCGGGTCGGTCAGGATTTCCTCGGCTTCGCATCCCTGTTCGGTGATCGTGAACTCCAGTTCCTTCTGCGCCGCCAGCGGCTCGAACATCATGTAGATCGATTCGAACAGCCTGCGCAGGTGAACCGCTTCCTCCACCGGTTCGATCCGGTCGGCCACGACCCGGCCATGCTCGAGCAGGTTCTCGACCAGCGACAGCAGGTGGTTGGCCGAGCGACGGATGCCCTGGAGCCGCCGGTCGTCGCGCCCGTACTGCTTTTCCAGCAGGTCGCAATAGCCCAGCACCGAGGTCACCGGGGTACGGAATTCATGCGACATGCTCGAGATGAAACGACTCTTGAGTTCGCTGGCCCGGGCCGCGTCCCGCTTGGCATCGCCGAGTTCGTGCTCCAGTTGCGACAGGCGGTACTCGAGGATGTCGGACTTTTCGCTCTGCCGTCGCAGCTTGCGGTCCGCCAGGTCGGTCACGTTGGCGTCCAGGATCAGGATCTGGGCCTCGGAGTCGCGGCTGAGCGGGATCAGGTAACAGTGGATCGGGCGGTTGCCGCGGATCCAGAGCATCGGCAACGCAAGCGATTTGTGGGTTTCGAGGCCTACCAGAAACGCCAGCTCGCGGCGCGCATCGACGCCGCGGCTCAGATTCAGGTCGTATAGCGCCGGGTCGCCGCTCCATTCGATGATCCCGAACGCCGCATCGACTCGGATCAGCAGCGGTGGGGCGGCATCGCTCAGCTCGATCGACGCCGGCAGCCCGTAGGAGCCGGCCTGGTCGTAACCGGTTTTGCGCTCCACCGTCAACCCCCGGTGGACGCCGGGACCAGCAACGAGGCCAGAGTGGTAAACGGCTGGATCACGCTGCTGCCGTCGGTGGCGCTGATTTCGAAGCTGGCAATGCCGGTACCGGCCAGGCGCTCGAGATCGGCCCGCGTGATCTCGGAGTCCTGATCCCGGTCGCTCTTGTTGATCGTCAGCACCAGCGGCAGCGGACCGAATTGCTCTTCGACCCGCATGCGCAGCGCCAGCGCCCCGGTCAGGGTCGGGCGCCTGGTCCGATCGCACACGATCAAGTACCCGTGCATCCCGGTCAGATACGGGGTGTCGAGCGCGAAGCCCCCATCGGCGCAGAGGATGTCCCAGATCGCCAGCTCGCACGGACCGGCTGGCGTGGTCGCGCGGCCGACTTCGATCTGCGCCCCGGATCGCACCCGGACTTGGTTCTCGACGGAGCGCCCGACAAACGCCGATATCAGACTGCTCTTACCGACGGCGGCATCGCCGAGAACGCAGACCTTGAACTGACGTGCTTCCATCGCGAGATCAATCCACGGCACCGGGTGCCCGCGCGCGGATAGGCGCGCCAAAGAGGCTCATTCGGAGTTCCCGTCGAGCCGCTCCAGGCGGTAGCCGTGGTGGTAGATGCTCTTCAGGCTCCAGCCGGCCTCTTCGGTGAGGTGCAGCTTCTTGCGCAGCCGGCTGATGTGGGTATCCAGGGTCCGGGTCACGACGCGCGCGTTCAGACCCCAGATTTCCTTCAGCAGCACCTCGCGCGGGATGATGCGACCGAGGCTGCGCAGCAGGTAGACCGCCAGGGAGAACTCGCGCCGGGTCAGCGGAACGCGCTCGCCATCGAGCGTCATCGACTCGCGGTCAGTATCGTACTCCAGCCCCCCGATGCGCTGACGCGCCGGGGTTTCGGACACGTCGATGCCGCTGCGCCGGGCGACCGCGTCGATCCGGGCCAGGGTGACCGGGGGGCTGAGCGGCTTGGTCAGGTAGTCGTCGGCGCCGCTCTCGAGCGCCTTGACCACGTCCTCCTCCGCGTCCCGCTGGGTCAGGAAGATCACCGGCAGTTTGGAATCGACGTTCTGGCGGATCCAGCGCAGCACCGAATAGCCGTC
>JBFJNB010000242.1:0-4989 GCA_041633655.1 Lysobacterales bacterium
AGCAGCTGCAGCGCTACGCCGAGATCCTGAAACTGCCACTGTGGTCGGCGCGCAGCTTCGAGCGGGTTCGCGACGGCCTGCAGGCATTCTCCGATCGTTCCCTGGTTCTGATCGACTCGGCCGGCCTTGGGCAGCGCGACCCGGCGCTGATCGAGCAGTTGAAGTTCTTCGCCGCAATCCGCTCGGTGAAGCGTTATCTGGTGACCTCCGCGACGATCGGGCCGGCGGTCTTCGAGCGGGTGATGACCCGCTACGCGATCGCCGATCTGAGCGGTCTGATCCTGACCCACCTGGACGAGGCGGAAATGCTCGGAGAGATCCTCAGCTGCGTTTCGGACCGCCGCGTGCCGATCGCCTACGCATCCGCCGGGATGCGGGTCCCGGAGGACCTGACCCCGGCTCGTTCCGCCAAGCTGGTGGCCGCCTCAATCGTGCCGCAGGGTCCGTCCACCCCGGCCCAGAGGACGCGCGCGTATGCTTAGGTCTCAGGCAATCGACCCCGCGCAAGGCCTGGAGCAGCGCACTCAGGCCGATCCGGTCAAGGCGGTCGCCATTACCAGCGGCAAGGGCGGAGTTGGCAAGACCAACACCTGCATCAACCTCGCCATTGCGCTGGCCCGACTGGGCAAGCGGGTGATGATCCTCGACGCCGACCTGGGGATGGCGAACGTGGACGTCATGCTCGGTCTGCAGCCCCCGTTCGATCTCTCCCAGGTGCTGTCGGATCAGCGCACCCTGGAGGAGATCATCGTCCAGGGGCCCCAGGGAATCCGCGTGGTGCCGGCCGCGTCCGGGGTGCTCGACATGGTGCGCCTGAGCGCCGCTGATCATGACAAGCTGATCCGCAGTTTTTCCGGACTCGCCGAGCAGATCGACATCCTGCTGGTCGATACCGCGGCCGGCATCTCCGACAGCGTCACGCGGATGACCAGCGCGTGCGAGGAGGTGGTGGTGGTGACCTGCAATGAGCCGGCGGCCATCACCGACGCCTACGCGTTGATCAAGGTGCTGAGCCGCGAACACCAGGTCAAGCGGTTTCAGATCCTGAGCAACCGCATCAGCAGCAGCCGGGACGGACTGGCGCTGTTCTCGAAACTGGCCGTTGCCAGCGAACGCTTCCTGGACGTTTCGCTTCGTTATCTCGGCGGGATCCCCGAGGATCATCTGGCGCGCCGCGCCATCGAACAGCAGAAAGCGGTCGTGGAGGCCTATCCAGGCAGCGCCGCGGCGCGAGCGATGACTCGCATTGCGGAGGCCATCGATCGCTGGCAGTACGACGCCGAACGAAAGTCGCCGCGGGAACTGTTCCGCAATCTCTTATCCATCCCACCTGGAGGGCAGAACAATTAACGGTTTGGCCGCCTACGCCGACGCCGCGCCGGCCAGTTCCGACGAACTGATCCGCGAGCACGCCGGTTTAATCAAACGAATCGCTCAACATCTGGCAGCGCGTCTGCCCTCGACGGTCGAGATCGATGATCTGATTCAGGCAGGGGCCGTCGGGCTCCTGGAATCGGCGCGACGTTTCGACCCGAGTCACGGGGCGAGTTTTTCGACTTATGCCACGATCCGGATTCGGGGTGCAATGCTCGACCAGTTACGCTCCTACGACTGGTCGCCCCGTTCGACGCGGCGCAAGATCCGGGAGATGTCCAAGGCGATTCAGGAAATCGAGATGCGCACCGGGAGCGCTGCTCAACCAAGCGAAGTAGCCTCCGCGATGGATATGGATCCGAGCGAATACGGGAAGCTGTTGCAGGATTCCGCCTCCTTTTCGCTCTACAGCCTGGATGATCTGCTGGAGCGCCGCGGAGATTCGGTGTTCGGATCCACCGCCGCTGACCCGTTGGACAACCTCGAGCGCCGAACGGCCCGGGATGAACTCAAAGCGGTCATCGAGAGTCTGCCGGAGCGCGAACAGCTGGTGTTGTCGCTCTACTACGATCAGGAGTGCAACCTGCGGGAGATCGGCGAGATTCTCAACGTCAGCGAGTCGCGCGTGTGTCAGATTCACGGCCAGACGCTGGCGAGAATCAGGGCACGTCTGGTCAAGGCCAACCGCGCGGAGACCACGGCTGGTGCCGAAGACGACGACCCGTTCGGGGGCTGAACCGCGACCATGGAACCCTCGTACTCTCTCACCATAGACCTCTACGAGCTGGCGACGGTCGTGGGAATATTGGTCCCGTGGATTGCCGTCGGATGGGGTTGGCTTTGGCTCCGCCGCCTTCATCAACGAGCGCTGCTGACGCAAAACGAGGTCGCGCGCTTGCGGCGCGACCTCGAGGGTCGGGATCGGGTGGCGCTGTCATTGCAAAGAACCCTCAAGCAGCACCTTGCGCAATCCGCCGCGGATCGCGCGCGGGCTCTTCAATTGCACCGCCGGCTGGACAATCTGGAGCAGCAAGTCTGGCAGGTCGACGGCTGTCGCCGCGCGATCGGCACGGCGCGCCGCGGGGGGGCGCTTCAACCGCTGGTCAAACGCGGCGCTCTGAATCCCGCCGAGGCACATTTGATCGAGGCAGTGCACGGCCCCCGGCGCGACCGCTCGACGAGCCCGGAACCGGCGGCGACGCGGTCCCGCTGAGGGGTATCTTCGATCGCCTCAGGCGTGTTCGCGGCGGTGCCACTCGCGGCCGTTGCCGCGGGAGTGCACCACCGGGTCGACTCCGTCGTGCGCTCGTTCCTGTTCGACCTCCCGGGCGATCGGAAATCGCAGCAGAACCGAGGTTCCTTGTCCTTTCCCCGAGCTTTCCGCGCGGATTTCGCCCCCCATTTCACCCATATAGTTGGCGCAACTGTGAAGGCCGAAACCGTGACCGTTGGGTTTGGTGGTGAATCCGAAGGCGAACACCCGGTCCAGATCATCCCCGGCAATCCCGATCCCGCTGTCGCTGATGCGCAGGCAGGCGCTGTCCGCATCGCGGAAAATGGCGACCTCCAGCCGCCGGACCTCCGGATCCGCCTCGTTGATGGCGTCCTTGGCGTTCTGGATCAGATTCATCAGAATCTGCAGGACCTTGGTCTTCTGCGCCCGGACGGAGGGGACCGATTCAAATTTTCTTTCCAATTGGATCCGATGCCGCTGAAGCGAACTGACTTCGAACATCAGGCATTCCTCCATCACCTCGTCGAGCGAGAGTAACTCCGAGTTTGCCTGGCCCTTGGCATGGTCCTGCTGGGCCGCGATGACGTCCTTGATCGCGCTGATCTTCTCCAGAATGCGGTGGGCGTCCTGCTTGAGCTCGGCGCTCTCGCGCTGGAAAGGCTGCTCCAGATCGATCAGAAATCGAGCCAGCTTCTCCCCCTTCGGAAGAGAAAAAAAGCGGCCAAGATCGGAAAGGTTGTCGCGGAGCATGCCGGCTGCCTTGGCGAACCGATCCGCTACCGGCCGGCTCAACACCTCGTACATAACCCCGGCCGAGGTGCTGACGCTGTTCAGGACGTTGCCGATGTTATGCAGCACCCCGGTCGCGGTGTCGGCCATTCCGGCCTTGTGAGCGGCCAGAATCAGGGCGTTCTTGGTTTCGCCCAGCTCGACCAGGGCGGTCTCCAGATTTGCCTTCTGCTCCTCCAGCTGCGCGGTGCGGATCTTGACTTCGCGCTGCAGCGTACGGTTGCGTGAACGGATGGACCTCACCCGCCAGCCGTAAATCAGCGATGCGATCAACAGCAGCATGCCGGCGCCCGCTAACCGAAACCACCAGGTTTGCCAATAAGGAGGAGTCACGGTAATCCTCACCGAGGTTCCTTCTTCGTTCCATACTCCATGATTGTTGGAAGCCTTGACTCTGAACACATATTCGCCGGGTGGCAGCGTCGTATAAGTGACGAAATTCCGGTTGCCGACGTAATTCCACTCCTGCTCCAGTCCATCCATGCGATACGCATATTGGTTCTTCGACGGGTGCACGAAATCCAGGGCGGCAAACTCGAATGAGAACACGTAGTCGCGGTGGGACAGCGTGAGCGCCTTTGAATGGGTGACCGCCTTGTCCAGCAGAATGCGTCCATCGTGTTCTTCGTCAATGCCGACTTGATGATTGAACAGCGTGAAGTTGGTAATGACCACTGCTGGCCGGTGCGGATTATCGATAATGGCTTCCGGAAAGAAGGCGTTATAGCCATTGATGCCGCCGAAAAAGAGCTTGCCATTGGCGCTGCGGTAGTAGGAGCCGCCGTTGAACTCGTTGCTCTGCAGGCCGTCGCCGACGTCGTAGTTCTTGAACGACTGCGACCGCGGATCAAAGCGCGACAGGCCTTTGTTGTGCGAAGCCCACAAGTGGCCCTGATTGTCCTGCAGAATTCCGTAGATGATGTCGTTTGGCAGTCCTTGTGCTTCTCCGAAGTGGGTAAAGGTCTCGCTGATCGGGTCGAAGCGTTCGATGCCGCCCCCCAGGGTGCCCAGCCACAGGATGTTTTCATCGCGATCCTGGACCACGGACAGGACGTGGTCCTTGACCAGACTGTTGTCGTCCGACGGGTCATTCACATAGCGGTGAAAGGTATCCGTTGCTGGATCATACCGGTTGAGTCCACCGCCGAAAGTCGCTACCCATATGAATCCGGCCCGGTCCTCGTAAACCGAAAAAACTCTGTTGTGGCTCAGGCTCGACGGGACTTGCGGATCGTTGTGATAATGCTTGAATCTGCCGCTCGCGGGATCAAAAGTGTGAATGCCGCCGCTGTCCATTCCTACCCACAGCAGCCCTTCTCGAGACTCCATGATGCTGCGCACTTTGCCGTGACGAATGCCGCCCGGCGCGTCGGAGTCGCTGCGGAAGCGGGCGAACGAGCCGCTGTCGCGGTCGTAGCGATTCAGCCAGCCGTTCTCGGTCCCGACCCAAATCGTTCCCTGGCGGTCCTCGATCACGGAGAAAACCTGATCTCTGCTCAGGCTGCCGGGATCAGCCGGGTCGTGGCGGTAGGTCCGCAGGGCGCCGTTCCATTCGGTGATGCGCAAGCCCCCGCTTTCCAAGCCGACCCACA
>JBFJNB010000243.1:0-4975 GCA_041633655.1 Lysobacterales bacterium
GACATCGTGGTCGAACTGGACCGCCGGCGGGCCCCGATCACGGCCAACAACTTCCTGCGCTACGTGGTCGCCGGGGCCTACCAGGACACGATCTTCCACCGGGTGGTCGCCGATTTCGTGGTCCAGGGCGGTGGGTACAAGAGCGATTTCAGCGATGTCGAGACCGGGTCCCCGATCTACAACGAGTCCGGCAACGGGTTGAAAAACGAAGCGCGGACGATCGCGATGGCGCGCCTAGACGACCCGCACTCGGCAGATTCTCAGTTCTATTTCAACCTGGCCGACAACGAGAGCCTGAATCCGAACCGGCGCAACTGGGGCTACACGGTGTTCGGCACGGTGATCGAGGGTTGGGACGTGGTCGAGGCGATCGGTCAGACCGCGACGGCGTTCTCCACCCAGCTCGGCGCCGAGGACGTGCCGGTCGGTACGATCATCCTCGAGGACGCCCGGGTGATCGAGCCGACCTTCTGATCAGCCGTCCGGCGGCAGGCCGGCACGCGCGGTCCATTTGGCCAGCGCCCTCCGGTCGCGGCGCTTGAGCAGCGGCGCGAGCAGGCGCCCGATGCGACCACGCACGATCAGCGCGGAAGCGAAATCCACCACGTGCGCCCGGGATTCGGCGTCGATCAGCACGTTGCCGCGGTTGCGCAGGTCCAGATGATAGACCCCGCGCGCGTGCAGCCGGTCGATCACCGCCCGCAGCGATTCGATGATCGCCGAACCGTCGGGGGCCGGCAGCCGCTCGCTGATCCACTCAGCCCGGACGTATTCGATCGCCAGCCCCAGCGGATCGTCCAGTTCCAGCAACCCCGGGACCCCGGCGACTCCGGCGAGCATCCGGTAGGCGCGTTTTTCGCGCGCGATCAGCCACCGCCCGATCAGCCGGATCGGGGCCGGCTTCCCGGCGTAGGTCTTCAGCACCGCGGGTTTGCCTTCAAACTCGATCCGCCAGACCGCGCCGTTACCCCAGCCGCCCCGATTGAGGAGTTTCGCGCCGGGCTCTCCCGGCCTCACCGCTCGATCTCCAGTACCTGGTCGGCCGCAACGTCGGCCCGCACGGTCTCGCCCCCACCGGGCCAGAGGACTCTCACCCGCTCCGCGCCGGCGAAGCGGCCCAGCCCGAAATGCGCCTTGAACTCGCCCTGCGACAGGTAACTCCGGGTGGGCGAGACCAGCCGCTGCTGGACCCCGTCCGGGGTCTCGACCTCGACCAGCGCGCCGAGCGCAAAGCGATTGGGCGCGGCGTCGCGCAGGCGCACCTGCAGCCACTGGTGTTCGCTCGGCGTGTCGTTGCGATACAGCCGCGCGCCCCCGCCGGTCTGACCGATCAGGAGGTCGATGTCCCCATCCAGGTCGATGTCGGCGAAGCTCGCGCCGCGGCCCACCAGCGGCCGCCCGAGGTCCCCCAGCGCGGTCTCCTCGACCGGCACGAAAGGCCGGGCGCAGGACTCGCCGCAGTTCCAGAACACCTGCGGCGGCTGCGCGTAATGCATGCTCGGCTGCACCCGGTTGATCTCGTTCTCGATGTGCCCGTTGGCCTGGAACAGCTCCTCGCGCCCGTCCAGATCGAAGTCCGCGAACAGCACCCCGAAGGTCAGCGCCTGGCGGCTGGCCGGCCCGATTCCCAGCAGCACCGCGTCGTCGGCGAAGCGCAGCGTCTCCGGGACCGTCGTATAGAACGACGTCATCTCGTTGGCGAAATTGCCGATCGCAATGCCCAGGGTCCCGTCGCGGTAGAGCCGGGTGCCGTCCAGCCCCATCGCGCCGGTCGCCTTGCCGGTGTTGTCGAACGCCAGCCCCAGCTCCTCGCCGGCCTCGCGGAACCGCCCCGCCCCGTCGTTCAGGAACACGAAATTGCGGGTGGTGTCGTTGGCCACCACCAGATCGACATCGCCGTCCAAGTCCAGGTCGCGCGGGTAACAGGCCAGCGCCTTGGCCACCGCCCGGCCCTGGTTTTCGACCCACAGCCCGGCGGCCTCGGCACGCTCCCTGAAGGTGCCGTCGCCGCGATTGACGAAGTAAAGCGGCTGGGTCCCGGGGAAGTTGGTCGGCGGGCCGTAGGCGCGCCCGATCCCGGCAATCTGGTAGGCGACCTCGCGGTCGATCGCCGGGCTCCAGGCGACGTAGTTGACCACCACCAGATCCAGCCAGCCGTCGCCATCGGCGTCGAAGAACGCCGCGCCGGTGCTCCAGTCCGCGGCCCCGCCGGCGACCCCGGCCGCCGCGGTCACCTGCTCGAAACCCCGCCCGTCCCGGTTTCGAAACAGCAGGTTCTCACCCACCGCGGTCAGGTAGACGTCCAGCAGGCCGTCGCCGTCATAATCGCCGATCGCCGCGCCCATCGTGTAGGCGTCGGTGACGAGCCCCAGCTCGCGATCGCGGCGCTCGAATCCGCCGTGCCCGTCGTTGACGAACAGGCCGACGGTCTGATCCAGCCGGGCCGCGTTCTCGTTCCACGGCCAGTGGTTGCCGCCGGTCAGCAGGATGTCGGGGTCGCCGTCTGAGTCGAAGTCGAAAAACGCGACCCCGCCGACCATCGTCTCCGGCAGCAGCCGCTCGCCGTAAGCGCCGGTGACGAACTCGAATTCGATCCCGGCGGCTTTGGTCACATCGGTAAACCGGAACTGGGGCGGCGCCGGGTCGCTGCCGGCCGCGCTCACCGGGGCAACCGGCGCCGGTTCGTCTACCACCACCGGCGCCTCTTCGCGGCTCAGCCACCACCATCCGATCCCGCCGGCCAGCGCGACAACGGCGATCGCCCACAGCGAGTAGCGGAACGCGACGCCGATGATCGCGTCGTCCTGGACTTCGGGCTCAGATTCCGGCTCGCGATTCACGCGGGTCCCTCAACTCGTAAATCACCACCGCATCCGCCGCCGCAGCGGCCGCGGGGTCGGCGCGCCGGGCGGCGGCCACCGCCTCGTCACGGGCGTTGTCGTCGATCTTGTAGCGCTCGTGCGCTCGCAGGTGCCGCTCCGCTCCGTCGGCATCGCCGAGCGCCTCCAGCGCCCGCGACAGCCCGTAGTGGCTGGCGGCCCGCTCCGGGTCCAGCGCCAGCGCCCGCTCGAACCAGGTCACCGCCTCGCGCAGGTGCTCGATCCGGACCGCTTCGTCGCGGCGCTCGCCCCGCGCGCGCTCGTACAGCGCCAGCGCGAGCCGCTCCAGCAGGCGGTAATCGGCGCCGAAATCGAACCCGCGCGAGCGCGCGTCATTAAAAGGGGTGTCGGTCAGCGCCCGGAAACCGGCGATGGCCTGGTCCAGGTAGCCGTTTTCCAGGTTCACCTCGGCGGTCAGCCAGGCGTGGGTCCAGGGGTACTTCAGGTCCGGGTGCGCGGCCGCGCGCTCGAGCACCGCCTCCGCATCGGCCACGCGGCCCTCGCGCAGGTAGGTCCGCGCCAGGTTCAAAAGCCCCTCCGAGCGCCCCATCGCGGTCACCTCGGCGAACGCCTGCTCGGCCTGGCGCAGCACCCCGAGGCCCGGCTTGCGCAACAGCCCGATCCCGTAGTCGTTCCAGCGCTGCCACAACGGCCATTCCGGCGCCGGCGCCGGGGGCGCGCTGGGGCCCAGCGTGAGCTCGGCCTGGGCGATCCGGGTCACCGGCAGGTCGTTGCGCGTGTCCGGCCGATCCTGAAACAGGCGCAGGTAGCGGGTATCGAATTTGCGGTAGTTCAACACCGCCCGCAGCGTCACCGGCCCGGCCAAGTCATCCGGAATGCGCAGCCGGTAAAAGACCACGTCCGCCGCGCCGGGCGGGATCTGGTGGTTATAAAGCGCGGTGAAGATGTCCTCGGCGTTGCGCCGATCGATCCGACGCCCGTCGCGATCGAGCACGTAGGCGTTGACGAAGTGGGCGTAGCGGTCCACCGCCCCGCTGTCGGGATCCATCAGCCCGCTGGCCGCGAACGTCTGGCCCCCGGCGGCGGCCGTCAACTCCAGCCAGACCTCGTTGGAATCGGCGGTGCCCTCGGTGAACAGGTGCCCCAGCCGGCGAGTGCGGATCACCACTTCCAGCAGATAAGTCGCCCCCGGCTCGAGCGCGACCTTGGCGGGGTCGAGCGGTGCCGACAGCTCGCCGTCGATCCGCCCCCCGGCGCGCAGCGCGAACAGGTCCACCGTGACCGATCCCTCGAGGAACGCGCGCTGGCGCTCGAGCGCCTCCGCCGGCATTCCCATCAGCACCGGCAGTGCGGTGTTGGCCCCGGGGAACTGGTGGTCGTGGACCGCCAGGCGGCCCTGCGGGTCGGGGCGCGCGCCGAAATCGGTCGACGCCTGCCAGGGCATGTGGCAGCCGTTGCAGTTGGGCTCGGCCCGATCAGGGTAGTAGAAGCTTTCCAGGCCGTGCCCCGAGACCCCGCTCAGCAGGAACGAATCGTAATGGTTCTGCCCGCGCAACCAGCGATAGCCGTTCAGCTCCACCGGCAGGTGCACCTTGTGGCAGGTCCCACAGAACTCGGTGGTCCGGTGCAGGGGTTTCAGGAACGTGCGCTGGTGAAAAGCCGGCTTGGCCTTGATCAGGGTCCGGTTGACCCAGCCCAGAAACGGGCTGTCGGAGAACGCGAACGGGTAATGCAGCGGCTCCTCGATCGTGTAGTCGGCATTGCCGCGCGGGCTGTTGACGTGGGTGATCGCGTGGCAGCCGGTGCAGGTGATGCCTGCGCTGGCGGTGGGATCGTTCACGTCGTCGAAATCCGGGTCGTCGAAAGCGCCGGAAAAGAACGGCACCAGGTCGTGGCAGCCGGCGCAAAAACGCGCGCCCTGCACGTTCCCGTCGCGCGCGAGCATCTTGGCCCGGGTGTTGCGCACCGAAAACAGATACGCCGGGTTGTTGAACGAGGCGAAACGGTGCGCGCTGACCGCCCACCGGTCATGGTTGTCCGCGTGGCACTCCCGACAATATTCGTCGTTCATCAGGCTCCGGGCCGGGATGAAGTTGCCGGTCGCGGTGCGCGCCAGCGACGGGAAGAAGTAGCGC
>JBFJNB010000244.1:0-4967 GCA_041633655.1 Lysobacterales bacterium
GCTCGGGTGCGGGCGGATCACGATGGTGCGATCGGGATAGGCCCGGTGGAGCCGCGGGATCAGGTCGACGAAGTCTGCCATGATCGAGCGCTTGTGATTACCAAGTCCCTCGGCGAACTCCCGGCTCATTCCCTTGCCGGACTGGCCGAAGCGCGCCGGTGTGCCGTCGCCCTTGTCGGGCTGGAACAGCCCGATCCCGGGGATGAACGGATTGACGTCGGAGAAGTTGGTGTTGATCAGCAGGAAATCCCCGTAGCGCTCGTTGAGCGCCGCGACCTCGCGATCGAAGTAGTGGCGCGTCTCGGGGCGCAGCATGTCGCCGCGCGGGTTGCCGGTCACGTGGATTGGAATGCCCTGAGGCAGCGCCGGGAACTGGCGCAGCAGCTCCAGGTTTTCCGGTCCCCACGCGAGCAGGTGCGAGGCCTCGCGCACGGTCCCGGGCGACAGGCGCAGCGTGAAGTAGGTCTCCGGCGGCGGGTGCACCAGCGCCTCTTCGTCCCAGGCGACGATCTCGTGCCCGAGCCGGCGCACGATCCGGAACATCCGGTCGCTCAATGAGCGCATGCTCTTGGCCAGGTAGATCCCGCGCGGGAGCGAGGCGATCTTGAAGTGCACGAACGCGCGCGAGCCGAGCACCACCGGGAATCCGCGCTCGGCCGCGACCGCGGCCAGCAGCAGCTTGGCGTCGAGCTCGCGCACCTGGCTTTCCACCGGAATGATCAGAGTCGAGGCGGGCATCGTGTTCGTGTAGGTTTTATCGCTGCTGCTGGCCATTGAGCGCGTCCCAGCGCGCCGACAGCACCCGGTAAAGCTCCGGGTCGCTGGAAATGGCCGCGATCTCGTGGTTCAGCCACCACGACGGCCGGGTCCAGTTGAAGCTGCCGAACGCCGCGTAGCGCCGGTCGCCGGTCTCCACCAGCACCAGCTTGAAATGCATCGGCACCGCCTGCGGTTGGGTCAGACGGCGGAACCCGACCCCGGCCAGGATCAGGCGCTCCTCGACCCATGCCGGCACCCGCCGCGCGGTGTGCTCGGCCAGGACTTCTACCGCGGCGCCGCGCCGCGCCATCCCGGCGATCACGTTGACCGCGGCGCGCGAACGGATGTGCGAGGCCGCGATGCGCACCCGCGCGTCGGCGCCGAGCCGGCTCAGCAGCTTGGCCACCGGATGCGGGCGCAGGCGCGGCCAGAAGTGAATCTCCGTGGGTCCGCGGTTGCAGGCCTGGTTGGCGCGGTCGGAGAAGCGGTACAGCAGTCCGGCGGGACGCCGGTTCAGGCGGCGGGCGTGGCCGGTCAGCGCGGCCACCAGCTCCGGATCAGCGATTCCAACCAGCATGTTGTGGCCGGCGTCCTGATCGCCGATCTCGGCGATCACCTCGGGTTCATCCTCCGGGTCGTCTCCGGAGGGGTTGAACGAGCCGATGTAGGCCAGCGGCCGCGGGTGGGAGAAGCAGTAGAGCTTCTCGTGGAACTGCGGCTTCCAGGCACGCCCCGGCGGGGCCGGCAGGCCCGGCAGTGCCATCACCCGCAGCCCGGGACCGAGCCCGGCCAGCATCTCGAGCACCTTGTCGTTGGCCCGCGCCACCCGGGGCCTGCCCTCGACCGTGACCGACACCCGCACCCCGCGCTGTTGCGCCCGCAGCAGCTCGGCGGCCAGCCGGCGATCGCGGAAATAATAGGTCACCCAGTCGATCGCGCCGCCGGGCGGGACCGCCGAAACGCGCTCGGCCAGCAGGTCGCGCAGCCGCCCGTGCGGCTGGTCGGGACCGCCGAAGCAGACGTCGAACGGGGCGTTGCCCGGCGCGCACGCGGCGAGATGGTTGGACATGTTGATCTAAGGTCCTGCTTTCGGCGCGCGCCCGCCGGAGGCCCATCGGGGCCGGCCGAACCTTCGCGCGCCTGGTGCCGGCGCACTTTTTACCAAAGCCCGCCGCCGGAAAAAAGCCCGCCGCGTCGGCGCGGCACGCGCTACGGGGCCGATCCGGGCTCCCTGATCGACCCACAATCGATATACTCGACGATCGCGGCCGTCGGTCGTTGGACCGCCCGCGCGCCGTTTTTTGGTCGCGAGATGATTCACATGTCCCTCAATTCGGCCCTGATCAAGCTCGCCAGCCTCGTGTACAAGCGCGAGCTGGACCCGCGCCGCGCGGAGCGCGTCTACCGCGAATACGACGATGCCCGCGGCTATGCCGACTACCACCGGCGGTGCCAGGCGCAATTTGCCCGCGCGAGGCCGGCGCACTCCGAATCGGCGCTCCGGCAGCGCGGGTTCGAATACCTGAACGTGCTCGAGCCGGCGCGGGCCGCGGCAATCCTCGAGCGGCTGGAAACCGAGCACGGCTTGTCCCTGCTCAAAAAAGACAGCCGCGACCTGGAGGGCTTTCGGGTCGCGCCGGAGTTCATCGTCGAGACCCTGGATGCGGTGCTGACCCCGGCGGTGGACGACAAGCTGGCCGGGTTCTTCGGTTCGGAATACCTGGTCCACTGGGTCACCTACTCGATGGCCCCGCGGGCCCCGGAGCAGGCTTCGGTGTCGTTTCGCTGGCACTGCGACCGGGGTCCGCGCGCGCACCTGAAGCTGATCGTTTACCTGAATCCGACCGCCGACCACGGCGGCAATACCGAGTTCATCGAACTGGCCGACACCGCGCGCATCGGCCAGCGCGGGTACCTGTTCGGCTGGACCAAGACCCGCACTGGCGAGGTGGATCACCTGGCGCGAATCGCCGGCACCGAGATCCGCGCTCACCAGCGCGCCATGGGAGCGGGCGACGGGGTGGTGTTCCAGCCCGCGACCGTGCTCCACCGGGGCCTGAGCCCGACCCTGGGCCCACGCTACGTGATCACGCTGTGCCTGCTGCCGAGCCCGCTGCCGTGGCGCGAGGCATTCGAGCGCGGGACCCTCTCCGATCTGGCGCAAGACGACAAATGGCATCGCCACGCCCATGACCTTTCCAACACGCTGGCGCGCTGACGGCCCGCGGGGCTTCGTGCTATCGTTGCGCGCATGAAAATTCCAAAGATCGTGGCCGAAATCGGCTGCAACCACAAAGGCGACATGGAGATCGCGCTGGAGATGATCGGGGTCGCCGCGACGTTCGCCAAGTGCGACTACGTGAAGTTTCAGAAGCGCTCCAACCGGGAGCTGCTGAGTCCGACCGAATACGCCGCGCCGCACCCGAATCCGATGCATACCTACGGCGACACCTACGGCGAGCACCGCGAGTTCCTGGAGTTCGACGTCGACCAGCACCGGCAGTTGATGGACTGGTGCCGCCAGTTCAAGATCGGTTATTCCACCTCGGTCTGGGATCTGACCTCGGCGCGCCAGATCTCCGCCCTCGAACCGGACTTCATCAAGGTGCCCTCGGCCAGCAATCTGAACTTCCCGATGCTCGAGCACCTGGCCACCGATTACCGCGGCGACATCCACATTTCGCTCGGGATGACCACGCCGGAGGAGAAGGACGAGATCGTGCAGCTGCTGGAGGACGGCGGCGCCGCCGGCCGGGTCGTGTTGTACGCCTGCACCTCGGGCTACCCGGTGCCGTTCGACGAGGTTTGCCTGCTGGAAATCTCCGAGCTGCGCGAGCGCTACGGCCACCGGGTCAAGGAGATCGGATTCTCGGGCCACCACCTCGGAATCGCGGTCGACGTCGCCGCGGTGACCCTGGGTGCGACCTGGGTCGAGCGCCACTTTACTCTCGATCGGACCTGGAAGGGCACCGACCACGCGGCATCGCTGGAGCCGGACGGCCTGCGCCGCCTGGTGCGCGACGTGCACGCGGTGAGTCGGGCGCTGAAGCCGAAGGAGCGCGCGATCCTGGCGATCGAAGAGCCCCAGCGCCGCAAGCTCAAGCGGTTGCCCGAATCCGCCTGACGGCGGGTCCAACTGAACCGTGCGCTGGGTCGCCTACATGCCGCTGCGCGCGGGTTCGAAGTCGATTCCGGACAAAAACGTACGCCCGCTGGCCGGTCGCCCGCTGTTCGCCTGGGCACTGGAGGCGGCGCTCGACTCGGGCGCGTTCGACGAGGTCTACGCCGGCTCCGATTCACCGAGCATCCGCGCCGCGGTGGCCGAGCGGTTTGGGGACCGGGTCGGCCTGATCGAACGCTCGGCCGCTACCTGCACCGATACCGCCAGCAGCGAGGCGGCGATGGCCGAGTTCGCAGCGCAAGTGCCGGCCGACGTGCTGTGCCTGGTGCAGGCGACCTCGCCATTGACGGCGCCCGAGGATTTCCGCGCCGCGCGCGAGCGGTTCATCGCCGAGGAGCTCGATTCGCTGCTGAGCGCGGTCCCCTGCAAGCGCTTCTTCTGGACCGCCGCCGGCGAGCCGGTCAACTACGACCCGTCGCGGCGACCGCGGCGCCAGGACTTCCCGGGCTGGCTGATGGAAAACGGCGCGTTCTACTTCACCCGGGCCCGGCTGCTGGCGGCAACAGGGGTGCGCCTAAGCGGGCGCATCGGGGTGCATCGGATGGCCGCCGAGACGGCTCTGGAGATCGACGAGCCGGCCGACTGGGCGCTGGCCGAGCAGCTGCTGCGACGCCATCGCTTGGCCCCGCGATTCGGTGCGATCCGGGCGCTGATCGTGGACGTGGACGGCACCCTGACCGACGGCGGGATGTACTACGGACCCGACGGCGAGGCGCTGAAGAAATTCCACACCCGCGATGCCCACGGTCTCAAGCGGATCGCTGAACGCGGCGTTCGGGTGGGCGTGGTCAGCGCCGAGGACAGCCCGGCGGTGGCCGCGCGGATGCGCAAGCTCGGGATCGAGGACTACTACCCCGGCGTTGCCGACAAGCTGCCGCTGGTAGCCGACCTGGCACGCGGGTGGGGCCTGTCCCTGGCCGAGATAGGCTACGTCGGCGACGACACCGGTGATCGGGAGTGCGTCGCCGCCGTTGGCACCGGCTGCTGCCCGGCCGACGCGGTGGCGGAAGTTCGCGCGCGGGCGGCC
>JBFJNB010000245.1:0-4927 GCA_041633655.1 Lysobacterales bacterium
AGCGATAGCTCATCGCGAGGTTCAGGAAATCGACGTCCGCCGGCTTGGACTCGTACCGGGTCCATTCGCCGGACAGCCGCCACGTCGGCCCGAAGTTGCGACCGACGCCGAGCCCGTAATAGGCGCGCTCGCCGTTGTCGTTGTCCCGGGTGGTCCTGAGGCTGGTCCGAATGACCGAGCTGGAGTCCCACAGGAACGCGCCGACTTGCGCTTGCGCGAACCACTGGTTGCCGAACTCGAACTGCGGCCGAAGCCCAATCGAGAATCCATCCAGCTCGAGCCGGGTGGTTGCCGGCCCGCCGACACCGGGCGTGGTGCCCTTGTAGGTGCCGAAGTCCAGATAGCCGGCCTCCGCGGCCAGGTAACGAGAAAACTCGTAGCCGCCATACAGACGAAACGCGGAATGTGAGTCATCGCGGAAACCGAATTCGGCCGCGTTGTCCGCGTCCGCTTGGCCCACCGCGGTACCGAAATAGAATCCCCGGTCTTCGGTCGCCGCCAACGCGGCGCCGGAAAGCCCGAGAACCAGAAGGGTCAGCAATGTCTTGTTCATGGGTCCTCCTCGCTAAATGTGAACCCTGAATACACCACTGGGCGAGCCCAATTGCCCGCCCAGTACACCCTAAGACATTGGGGCCGGGTCAAGATTCCGCCAAAAGTCATTTTTTAGGACATCTTTTTTTTCAAGTTTTTCAATGAGTTGTAGAGATTCTGGCGATTTTCGAGCCCGCGAGCCACGCCGGGGTCAGATGTCCGTTTCGAAGCCATTCCCGAAGATTTCCTCGGGCAACACACCGTCGCCATCGCAGTCGGAATCGAACCCTGACGTCGCGTTGTTGACGCTCACGACGTCCGGTTGACTCCCGGAATCGGTGTTCACTATCAGAAAGCACTCGCCGATGGCATCCGGCAGGACTTCGATGACCAGCGGCAAGGTAGACAGCCCGGCGGGCAGGCTGGCGATGAGCAGGTACTCGCAGCGGACGCTGCCGCCCAGGCCGATGCAGGCCCAGTCGTCGTCGAGCTGCTGGTAGCCCGCCGTCGGGGGGTTGAAGACCAGGGCGAAATTGCCGGATTGCGCGGTGGCCGGACCGATGTTGGCCAGCACCGCCTCGAACACCGCGTTCGGCGGCTCGGTGTCCGCCTGCGTGACCGCGACCGCCAGGTCGATCTCGTTTGGGGTGACGATGAGCTGGTGTTCGTGCGCGCCGGCGTCGTGGTAGCCGTTCAGGCCGGTCTGCGGCTCGAAGTGGTCCCGGGGCATCGCGCGCCCGGCCACGTCATAGGTCTCGGTCAGGGTGCCATCGACGTCGTCGCAGCGGTTCAGCGCCGGTGAATTCGACGCGACCCGGTAGTCGCCGCCGGCCGGATCCTCCAACAGCGGGTCCTCTTCGGTGTTGCCGGTGGTGGTCGCGGCATCATCGTTCAGGGCCTGGTAGTTCGATACATTGCAGATCGCCTCGGCCAGGCTGCCGGCCCCATTCTCGAATACCGGGTCCATCAGGTCCTCGATCTGGTTGTCCCAGATCACGTTGCCGATCGCCGACCAGGGCCCGTCGATGCCGATCAGAAAATCCTTGACGTCGTTGTCGGTGCTGTCCTTGTAGTCGTTTCGCGAGATCGTGTTGCGCACCAACTCGACCGTGGCGTAGTCCCGCACGCGGAACATCCCCACCCTTTTGGTTGCGGGTTCCAAGTCGCAACTCGTGTTGCAAGTGGCGTCCAGGAAGTTGTCGACGATCAACGACTGCTCTATCTGGAACAAACCGCTGGAATTGGTCGGACCCCACACGTGGAATAAAGAGCCGCTGGGTCGCTCGCAATCGCCGTCGCAGTCGGCCCGATTGTCGCGCACCGTGGTTCGTTTAAGGACCCACGACTTTGCGAAACCCCAGAACACAACGCCAAAGCCGGAGAGGACCCCGAGGTCGTTTTCCCGGCCGCTGGCGATGTTGCCGGCGATCAGCGAGCATTCGCTCTGTCCCGACGACGCACTCCCGTCGGCGCAGGGCCCGCTGAGCCGGTCGATATGAATCGTCGCGCCCGACCGGCTGCCGGCTGAGATTGCGGCGCCGGCCGGGGCGACGTTGCCGGTCACGTGGACGTTGCGCAGCACCAGCTCGCCGCGCTGGACATGGACGCCGCCGCCGATCGCGTCGCCAAACTGAGTGACCGGCGGGTCGCGCAGGATCTGGTTGCGATCGATCTCGGTATGGCTCGACAGCGCCCCCAGGATGACGCTGGCGCCGTTGGTCAGGTACAGGCCACCGCCCTTGCCGGGGTTGCTCTTACGCACGGTGTTCAGTTCCACCGACCGGTTGACGCCGGGGGTGTTGCCGACCAGTGAGCAATCGTCGAGGAACAGCCCGCCGCCGCGCTGGTCGGTCTCGTTGCGGCGCACCGCGCCGCTGATGAAATCGATCGCGCCGCCCTGGCACCAGATGCCGCCGCCTTCCTCGGTCGCCTGGTTCATGAACACCGAAGAGCCGCTCAAGGTCAGCCGGTTTCCCGGGCCGTGCATCGCGATGCCGCCGCCCTGGACCGCTAGCCCGTTGGACACGAACGAATTGTCGATCGTTAGGTCGGCGCCGCCGGTCAGCTCGATGACCCCGCCGAGCTGCTCGAACGAACTTCCGCCGATCAGGCTCAGATTCGCCAGCGTCACCTCGACCGGATTGTTGACTGGTCCGTTCACGATGATCTTGTTTCCGGACAGCACTTTTCGATTGCCCGAATACGGGCTGCCGCAGGACGGAAAGCCGCCGACCAGGTTGAGCGGGTTGGAAAGCTCGATGTCGCCGCTGTGGCTGTAGCCGTCGGTCAGGCGCAACTGGAGCTTTCCCAGCCTCGTGCACAGGAACGTGCAACTGAATTCCTCCTCGATGGCCTGCTGGATGGTCGCGTAGTCGCAGCTTGCCCCGGGCCCGATGTATTTGACGTCGAACTGGGGCGGCTCGATGAGGCCCGCCAGCGCCGTCGACGCGGTCGCGCCAACGGCTGCCAAAAGCGCGGCCCGCGGCCACCCCCAATGTGCTTTGTTTGATCGCATCATGATTGGTTCCTCGGTCAGGGACCTTCCTCGAAGCCGTCGGCGAACAGCACGTCCGGGCCGAAGTCGACGAACACGTTGCACAGCAGCAGGTTCGTCGACGCGGCCCCCTCGGTCGGACGGGCGTAGAGCACCAGCGACTCGAGGCGGTCCACGTTGAACGGAAATGGCGGCAGCGCGGTGGCCTGGCGCAGGTTCGGGTCGGCGCCGGTGGACGAGACCTCGGCCACCAGGTCGGCGTTGAACAGCGTGTAGTCGGTGTCGAACACCAGCACGCGCACGCTCAGGTCCTCGCCGGGGTCGTTGTCTATAAAACTGATCCCGATCCGGGTCACCGGTGCTCCCTGCGGGAGCTGCACGTCGCGCGCGAACGGATGGAAAATCGGGCGGCCGGCGGTGAGCTGGTCCAGGCAGCCGTTGTTCGGCTGGAACCGGGTCTCTGAGTCGCGCGCGACCAGCGCGGCGCCGGCAATGTGCAAAGTGCCGCCGGCGGGCACCGGCGCAGACGTGCTCGAGTAGCGCACGCGCACCCCGCACAGGCCCAGCGTGCTCGATGAGAGCGCCTGCGACCAGTCCAGATAAAGCGCCTCGGCCGCTGAGTCGACCGTGTGGTCGAGGCTGACGCTCGCCATCCCGAGTCCGTCGTTGGTGTTGGAAGTCACCGTGGCCAGTGTCTCGGGGACGAATTCGGTACGCGAGCGGCGTATCAGCCGCACCAGCAGCTCCCCCAGCACACTGGCGTTCTGATCGAAATAGAAGATCTCCAGCTCCTCGATCCGGGCGCCGTCCGGCAGGTGGAGCGCGTAGGCCGCGATCGGTGGCGCCGAGGAATTGAACCGGGTGCAGCCCTGGCCCATCTCGGTCCAGCTCGTGAAGTCCCGGTTCGGCTGGAACGCGCGCGCGTCGGCGCTCAGCACGCGCGCCTGATCGATCGCGGCCGGCAAGATGAACTCGAGCTGCGCGGCACAGAAAAAACCGGTCCCGGACAGCTCCGCGATCAGTGCCAGCGCGCCGCCGTCAGGGTCGACCGTGTGCGCCAGCGCGACCTCGACCATCGTCGTCCCGGAAGCGTTCGCGGCGAGGCTGCCCAGCGCCACGGGCAGCCCGTCGAAGGGATTGTGAACCAGGGACAGTTCGATTCCGGGTGCGCCCGACGTGCCCTCGACGAAGTACAGCCGCAGCGTCTGCAGTACGGTGCCGGACGGCAGCTGCAGGTCCTGGGCCATGCGCGCGACGTCGGTACTGGTCCGGTGCCGGCAGCCGTTCAGGGATTCCTCGAAGTCGCCCTGGCTGTCGGCCGCGATGAAGGCGTCGGCGGCGAAGGTCGCCGTTTGCAGTGTGCCGGCGTGGGCCGATGCCCCGAAGATCAGGGCCGCGGCGAATAGCAACGAAGAAAGGGCGTACTGGCGCATTTTCGGCAAAACCCCGTGATCCAGCGAATCTCGTCATCGAAAAACGACGCGGGGCGCCGAAACGTGTCACTTGCTACCATGAAAGGATGGACTCATCCGATGGCGCCGGGGTCACCGCGCTGCTCAATCGCAGCCGCCACGACGAGCAGGCCCGCGAGCAGGTGTTCCAGATGGTCTACGGCGATCTGCGGCGACTGGCGCGGCGACAACTCCAAGGCGGAAAGCGGGACCAGACGCTGTCGGCCACCGCGCTGATCAACGAGGCTTACCTGAAGCTGATGGAGCGCAGCGGCAATCGGTGGAACGATCGCCAGCACTTCCTGCGCGTGGCCGCCAAAGCGATGCGCCAGGTCACGATCGACCTGGCGCGCCAGAAGACCCGCCTGAAACGCGGCGGCCCGACCCCCGACCTTCCGCTGGACGAGCAGCGTCTGGCCACCGATCGCAAGCCGGAGATGATCCTGGC
>JBFJNB010000246.1:0-4902 GCA_041633655.1 Lysobacterales bacterium
ACGTTGGCGCTGACGGGCTCGAGATCCTCGGCACAGCGGCCCTTCAGGGGGAGGGCGACGTCGGCGAACAGCTCATCGATCGCGTCCTGGTCGTTGAGTTGCGCGGCGTCTCGGATGCGCTGCTGGGTCAGGTGGGGCGCGAAACCCTCGATGAAGTCGTACATGAACTTGGTCAGCACCGTGTCGCGGCGGAAGCCGATCCAGGTGGTCGAGCGCGGGAACAGGCCCGGGCGCTCGATCGCGACCAGGTTCTCGCCCTCGCAGTCCTGCGCCATCGACGCGATGATCCCGACCCCCATCTCCATCTTGACGTAGGTCTTGATCACGTCGGCGTCGCGGGCGGTGAATACCACCTCCGGCTCCAGGCCCTTCTTGGCGAACGCGCGCTTCAGACTCGACTCACCGCTGAAGCTGAACACGTAAGTCACCAGCGGATGGCGGGCCAGTTCCTCCAGGGACAATTCTTCGTCGTCGCCGCGCCGGGCCAGCTCGTGGCCGCGCGGGACGATGATGACCCGGTCCCAGCGGTAGCACGGCAGCATCACCAGCGACGGAAACAGGCCCTTGGAGCCGGTCGCGATCGCGAAATCGACCTGCTTCTCGGTGACCATGTCGGCGATCTGCTCGGAGGTGCCCTGGTGCAGGGCCAAGTTCACGTTGGGATAGGAGTCGCGAAAGGCGCGGATCACCGGCGGCAGCACGTAGCGCGCCTGGGTGTGGGTGGTGCCGATCGACAGCTCGCCCTTCTGCTGGTGGTAGACCCGGTCCGACAGCGCGGTGATGCCCTGGACTTCCTGCAGCACCCGCCGCGCCCGCGCCACCACCTCCACCCCCTCGGGGGTCAGCGCCGCCAGCGACTTGCCGTGACGGCTGAACAAGGTCAGCCCGAGCTCGTCCTCGAGCAGCTTCATCTGCTTGCTGACCCCGGGTTGCGAGGTATGCAGACGCTCGGCGGCCGCGGTGATATTCAGGCCGCTGTCGACGATCGCCAGCAGGTATTCGAGTTGGCGCAGCTTCATTTCAATGCGTAGTGTAGCAATGCACCGGGCCTCGCCGGTGCATAACCATCGGCTATGGCGGCAGAGGAAACGATTATTTCCGTAACTGTACAGGCCTTCCTATGCTGTGACCTGGGAAAGCCGGTTTTGACCGCAGATGGATCATTTTCCGCTGTTCGCCAATCTCACCGATCGGCCGTGCCTGGTGGTCGGCGGCGGCGCGGTGGCGGCGCGCAAGGTGGCGTTGTTGCATCGCGCCGGCGCACGGATCACCGTGATCGCGCCGCGGCTGGAAGCCGAGCTTGGCCGCCGCGCCGCCGCCGGCGAGATCGACTGGGTCGAGGGTCGCTTCCGGCCCGATTCAGTCACCGGCCAGCGGATCGTGATCGCGGCCACCGACGACGAGAGGGTCAATCGGCGCGTGGTCGAAGCAGCGCGGGCCGCCGGCGCGTGGGTCAACGTCGTGGATCGTCCCGAACTGTCCGATTTTATCTCCCCGGCCCTGATCGATCGCTCGCCGCTGCTGGTCGCGGTATCGACCGGCGGCGCGATGCCGGTGCTGGCGCGGCGGGTGCGCGCCTGGCTGGAGGCGCTGCTGCCGGCATCGCTGGGCCCGCTCGCGGCGGCCGCCGAGAGGTGGCGCGGCGCGGTCAAGCGGGCACTGCCGGACATCCGCTCACGGCGGCGCTTCTGGGACCGGCTGCTGGACCACCCGCCCGATCCCGCCGGGATCGAAACCGCGATCCGGACGCAGCTTTCCGATGCCGGCGCCAGGCTCCGCGGCAAGGTCTACCTGGTCGGAGCTGGCCCCGGCGACCCCGAACTGCTGACCCTGAAGGCGCTCCAGGTGCTGCAGCGCGCCGACGTGATCCTGCACGATGCGCTGGTGCCGGCCGCGATTCTCGAGCGCGCCCGCCGCGACGCGGAAGTCATTGATGTCGGTAAACGCGCCGGCGGCGGCCATCACCTGGATCAGGCGCGGATCAACCGCCGCCTGGTGCAACTCGCCCGCGCCGGCAACATCGTGTGCCGGCTCAAAGGGGGCGACCCGGCCTTTTTCTCGCGCGCCGGAGAGGAAATCGAGACGCTGAGCAAAGCCGGGATCGAGGTCGAGATCGTCCCCGGCGTCACCGCGGCGTCGGCTTGTGCCGCCGCGGCCGGCTTTCCGCTGACCCACCGCGACCTCTCCCACCGGGTGGTGCTGGCGACCGCCCATTGCGCCGCGGACACCGACCCGGACGTCGACTCGCTGAGCCGTCCCGGGCAGACCGTGGCGCTGTACATGCCGGTCAAGAAACTGCCCGAGCTGCAGCGTCGCCTGCTCGCCCGCGGGCTCGCGCCGACGACCCCGTGCGCGGTCATCGAAAACGGTACTCTTCCCAAGCAACGCACCCTGACCACGACCCTTGCGCGGCTGGCGGCGGACGCCCGCCGGGCCGAAATTGGATCGCCGGCATTGCTGATCGTGGGCGAGGTGGTGAGAATAGGCGGCTTGATGAGCGTCTATCCTGAGGAAACCCGCGTTTCCGAAAACGCCGCCTGACGCCGGCGCACAGACAACGCCCAAGGGAGAGTTCCATGATCTACGACAGCATCCTCGGCACCATCGGCCACACCCCGATTGTCCGCTTGAACCGGATGGCGCCCGAGCATACGACCGTCTATGTCAAGGTCGAGGCCTTCAACCCGGCCGCGTCGGTCAAGGACCGGCTGGCCTACGCAATCATCCTCGACGCCGAAGCATCCGGTGAGCTGAAACCCGGTCAGACCGTGGTCGAGGCCACCTCCGGCAACACCGGCATCGCGCTGGCGATGGTGTGCGCGGCCACCGGCCACCCGCTGGTGTGCACGATGGCCGACAGCTTTTCGGTCGAGCGGCGCCGGCTGATGAAGATGCTCGGCGCCAAGGTGATCCTGACCCCGGCGGCCGAGCGCGGCTCCGGCATGGTGCGCAAGGCCGCGGAACTGGCCGAGAAGCACGGCTAGTTCCTGGCGCGGCAGTTCGAAAACCCGGCCAACCCGGCGTATCACCGCAACACCACCGGGCCGGAGATCTTGCAGGACTTCGCCGACAAGCGGCTGGATTACTGGGTCACCGGCTGGGGCACCGGCGGCACGATGACCGGCGCCGGCGAGATGATCAAACTGGCCCGTCCCGAGGTCAAGATCATCGCCACCGAGCCGGCCGGCGCGTCGCTGCTGTCCGGCGCCGAATGGAAGCCACACAAGATCCAGGGCTGGACTCCGGACTTCATCCCGGCGGTGCTGAACCGCGAGGTCTACGACGAGCTGGTGCCGGTCACCGACGAGGAAGCGATCGCGACCGCCAAGGCGCTGGCCAGCAAGGAGGGCATCCTGGTCGGGATCTCCTCCGGCGCGACCCTGGCCGCGGCGCTGAAAGTGGCCGAGAATGCCAAGCGAGGGTCGGTGCTGGTCGCGATGCTGCCCGACACCGGCGAACGTTATCTCAGCACCCCGCTGTTCGCCGACATCGGCGAGGAGTCCGACGACGAGTGGCTGGCCGGGCTGCCCTGAGCGCGCTCCATACAACGCGCGAGGGCGGCCTGAACCGCGGGCGGGAGCCGTAGCCGGGGAGCGACCCAATGAACTGGCAGATTGTCGTCACGCTGCTGGTGACGGGAATCGTCTTCTTCGGGCTGGTGCGCGAGCGCTGGCCGCCGGAGGTGACCGCGTTCGCGGGCGTCAGCCTGCTGATGGCGACCGGCATTCTTCCGACCTCCTCGCTGCAAGGGGTGCTGTCCAACAGCGCGCCGCTGACGATCGCGGCCATGTTCGTGCTGAGCGCGGCACTGGAGCGAACCGGGGTGATCGCCGCCACCGGCCGCTGGGCCACCCGGCTGGCTGGCGGCTCGTGGATACGAATCATGCTGATCGTGTTGCTGCCGGTGATGGCTCTTTCCGCGTTCGTCAACAACACCCCGGTCGTCGTGATCCTGACTCCGGTGCTGATAACGCTGGCGCGGCAGTCGGGCATCGCCGCGACCAAGCTCCTGATTCCGCTCTCGTTCATCAGCATTTTCGGCGGCACCTGCACCCTGCTCGGCACCTCGACCAACATCCTGGTGGACGGGCTCGCCCGCGAGCGCGGGCTGGCGCCGTTCGGCCTGTTCGAGATCACCGGCGTCGGCCTGCTGATGGCGGCGGCGGGCAGCGCCTACCTGCTGCTGTTCGGGTGGTGGCTGCTGCCCAGCCGGAACCCGCCGCTGGACCCGGAGGAGCAGCACCGTGAGCGCCGCTTTCTGGCCAACCTGCTGGTACCGGTCGGGTCGAACATGACGGGTCGCAAACTCAAGGACACCGGGATCGCCAGGATCGCCGGCGCCAGGGTGGTCGATGTGCTGCGCGGTCCGTATTCGCTGAAGCGGTCGCTCCGGAAGCTGACGCTGAAGGAGGGCGACCGGCTGGTGATCGTTGCGACCGCCCAGGGCATCGCCGCGCTGCGCCAGTATGAGGCGCTGGCGGCGGCCGGGGCGCGCCCGGCGGTGCAGACGGTCGAGAGCACCGAGGCGGTGTTGATGGAGGCGATCATCGGTCCCGAATCACGCCTCGTGGGCCGGCCGATATCCGTACTGGACCTGCCTCACCACTTCGGGGTTTACGTGATCGCGGTGCACCGGCGCCGCCGCCGGCTGGCGGGCGATTTCGACCGGCTCCGGCTCAAGGTCGGCGACACCTTGCTGCTCGAGGGGGCCGAAGACGGGCTGAGCCGGCTGTCGGCCAGCCCGCAGTTCATCAACGTCTCGGTCCCCAAGCTGAAGCCGGCCCGGACCCCGCAGGCACCCTGGGCGGTGGGGATATTGGCGGGTGTGGTGGTCGCGGCCACGGTGCTTGGTTTTCCGATCGCCGGCGCCGCTGTCATCGGCGCGACGCTGGCGATCGTGAC